>NZ_JBZYAO010000025.1:0-108630 GCF_059820445.1 Paenibacillus sp. sgz302190 | reverse complement strand
CAGTATTTTCTCGTCGGTATATTCCATACATCATACTCCTTCCCCGGGCGGTTTCCAGCCCCTTCGAATCAACTGCCGCTTGCGCTTTTCAAAAAATGCTGTACTGTATCTTCTTATTTATTTGCAAAAAACTCACTTATACCCAACAAAATCGCAGCAACGGACCAATATTCCATCGGTATAAAGAACAAGCTATGCTGCACGCCTAACCGTACCTGTCTTCCGGTTCGACTATCCAGATAGACATGATCCCGATACCGGTTAAAATATTTTCCTGCATACCATATGGGAGGCGCTGACAAAATGAGACCTATACCCAAAAAAATGTCGGTTAATGTTGAAGCCGTAGAATTATCCGCAAACCCCTTTGCTGTTATCGTAAAAAGCGCGACAACCACAACGACGATAGGGATTACCAGTATTCCGGCGCCTTTCCAAATTATCATTGCTTCCACCTGCCTATACATTAATCTACAATCATCCGCCGCGGGCCGCTGTGCCGGAAATCCGCTTTGGCCCGGCTGTCGCCGTGGGCCTCGCTCAATATACGCGTCAAATGTCTATGAATTTGTCCGTTGTCGCAGGACTTGTAGCCCGTGCCCAGTCTGGCGGCCAAATAGCGCAAAATCAGCTCCCGCTCCAGCGGCTCCCGGTTCATGCACTGCATCGCAAACGCGATGTCGTACATGTGAGAGCTGCCCCGCTCCAGCAGCTCGGCGGCAAAATACCGCATCAGCGCCGGACTTATGCTGCGCTCGCCGATACCCGCGTAAGCGGCGTGGATGATGTTCCACGTGTTGTACTCCGTGGCGAAGTCGGCGAAGCTTTGATATTCCGAGCGCAGCCTCGCCCCTTCCTTTAACTTGAAGCGGCCCAGTTCCAGCTCGCTGCCGCTTCCCGCAGGCTCGTCGTCCAGCACGATTTCCGCGCCGTACACGCTGAAATCCGGCTGCTCCTCGCCTGCCGCAAAGCGGATTTTCAGCACGGTCTCCCGGCCCGTCGCGCGGTATGGAAGCTGGAAATCCTCTTCCAGCATATACAACCGGCCGCCGTGCTTGACGATGCCGGCGGATACCGTGAGAGTCTCGGCCTCTACCGTCACGTCCGCTCCCGCAATAATACCGTCCGAGTATGCCCGGAAGGACAGGTCCGCAAAGCGCCTCGGAAAATCCCGCAGGCTTTCGAGCATTTCCCGTTTCAATATCCGGCCTTTATGAAAATTCGGATGGACGTTCGCAAACAATGCCATTCCCCCCTCTCTCCCCCGGCGTTTTTACTTCCATCCGTCAAAAAAGTCCAGCTCCGACAAATCGTTCTCAAACGGAAAAAATTTCTTGGCGCCCAGATAAAGCTGCTCGTCCCGTCTCGCAACCGGCAGCACGTGAAAGCCCCAGACGTTCTCCTCCGAGAACACGAAAAACTTCACTTCTCCATTGACGATCGAGTCGGTATCGTCCTGCGGAATCTTCGCTCCGTATTCGGCATAAATGTCCTCGTAATGCACAGGCGTGAAGCTGCCCGAATCGCTGGCGTACACGTACTTGTGCCGCACTTGGCCGTCGCTGCCCTTTAAGTACAATTCGACCTCGGCCGCGCTGGACGGCCGGGAAACCGAGCCTTGAACGCGGCTAAGCCTCTCCTGGGCGCCGATCAGCAGCTTTTCCTCACGGCTGTGCGTGAAGGCGCTGACCGAGAAGGGGACGACAGGCGCGCGATTCGTCATGTTCGCCTCAATCGTCCCGGCCCTGCGGGCGTTCATATACCGGATAGCGCCCCGCAAGCAGGCCAGCTTCAAGTCCGGCACCTGCCCCGGATGCTCCGTTTTCCGGCGGAATTCAATGCTGCGGCCCGGCACAAACTCCTTCAAGGCTTCCCGAAACACATCGATGGTGCACGATTGTCCAGTCAGCTTGATGATCGAGTAGTCCTGAAGCTGGCCCTCCTGGTAATAGGTTTCCAGAAACTTGCGGACGATTTCGTAAATATCCGCCTTGATCAGCTGATTGATTTCCTTGATATTGAACACGACGTTCGGAAAATCGTACACATCCTTCATCTCGCCGTTCTCGCTGAGCGACAGGCACCACCGGTCCACGGTCGTGATTTTCAGGTCGCTTTCCTGCCTCGTTCCGCCGTCGGCGTCAAACCGGTTGCGCACGATGCCGGTTTTGCGGAAAAATTCTTTTTTCATCCGGTCGGCCATTTCCCAGAGAAAGTAAAAATTGCTTTTCACCCGAAGGTACTCGTCCCTCGTGCGGTTTTCATATTCCTTGAACCGGGTGGGAATCAGCCTCTCCGCTTCCCGGTAACTCGCTTCGAACGCCTCGTACACAGACCCGACGCCGAATTCGTCCACATGCCTGTAAAGGTCCGTCCCCGGAATCTGAATCAGGCTGTCGATATCCGTCACGCGCTTGCGGTTGCCGTAGTAATCGGCAAATACGATTTTCATAAACTGCATAATCCGGTACGTAATATTGTTGCCGCCAAAATTGGTATCGCCGTTTTCATAAGCGGTCTGGATATCGATTTTGTAGGAAAGATTGCCGTCCTCAATGCGAAACCGGCAGGAGGAAAGATCCGTCGTACCGCCGCCGCAATCGATCACCAGCGCCTTGTATTCCTCGCCGTCCATAAAACTGCGCTTCTCCAGCTGATCGGCAATCGTGTTATAGAGCACCGCCATGCCTTCATCCAGTCCATGCTCGGTTTCGATCGCGTATTCCGGCAGCAGCTCGGCAAACATGTCGTTATACTGCATTCGCAGCTTTACCGGGCTCGATATGTGCAAATGCTTGAAGCGGCACTTGAACTGGTGCTCCGCCGTCTCCACCACATGCAGAAGATAAGCCCGCAAAATGTCGCTTCGGGAAACCAATGCAGCATTGCCGTGCCCGTCGACGATTTCTTCGGTCTGCCTGTAGCTGTTCACCCACCGTTTAATTCCGTGAAATACCGTCGCCTGGCTCGTGTACCCGCTCTTTTTCATCGATTTCAGCGCATCGTAGCCAAAATGGTACTTGACATTCGCCGGATCGGAGCAATCCGCCGCACTGACGACCGTCGGCAGCAGATCGATCCACTCTTCTTCCTTGCGGGTCGTATCGGGGAAAGACACGTAATTGATCGCATCCAGCCGGATTGCGCCGTTAAGCTGATTGTGCGAGGAAGGGGAGGAGACATACCCGCTGTCCAAATAAGCGCCAGCCGTCGTATTGGAGGTTCCGAAATCGATGGCCAGCACAGCGTCGGTCTCCTCCAGCTCCCTGATTTCCAGATCGGCGATCGGAACCCGGTAGTAATGCAGATTGACGGGAGGAAGCGGCTTCTCCTGATCATAGATCTTGTAGATATATTCCGAATCCTGCTTGCGAAAAAACAGGAAGCTGTAATTTTTGTTCGGCTTTTTGCGAAACGGAATGTCCGGCGACGCCGACAGGTAATAGACGCCCGGCTCCGCAGCGTCTTTGACCAGATGGAGCAAGCCGCACAGCTCCTGCCGCTCATTCACGATCAGCACGTTGGACTCGCCGATCGCGCCCGGCGCTTCGATCCGGTACTTGTCACGCCGGTCTGCCTTCTGCCCCGCATACAGCGTCAGCCGGGCGGGCACTTTCATGCTGCCGGCGTCCCGCAGCGGCGTGTTCAGATAGCGCCCCAGCGCTGCTTCCACGCGCTCGTGCCCGCCCTTCCTGAAGCTGCGGATCAGCAGGCTGGCTTCCGCATTTCTGTATTTCAAAATCGTGCGGACCAACGCTTCCCTGTCCAAGGATCCGGTGAGTCCTTCGACCAGCTTTTCCTTATGGCAAATGTTTCTTAATTGCAGCGTCGTCATATCCGACAGCTCGCTCCTGGTGTAGGTGGCCTTATGGCGTTCCGCCTGTTCGCCGCCCATGCCCTTGGGCGAATTCAACTTGTAGGTATAGGCCTTCATGCAGCCCCCATCCTCCCATCAATAAATCGCGATGCGGTCGATCCGCATCGTTTCCTCGACATCGACGATGCCGAAATGATCTTCCCAGTACGTTTGCGTATGAAAGCGGACGGGGAGAAATATCGTCTTGATCAGCTCCAGCTTGGCGCGTGCCCGATCGCTTTCCGCCTGGCCGACATAAAACAGCAGCTCATCCTTGTCCTCGCAATTGGCGTAAATGGTGGAACGGCTGAACAGCTTGCGCATCGTATCTTTCAGTAGATACACGGCCTCGCCCGTCTCGTACAGGCTGAGAATATTGCTTGCTACAACCTCCTGCTCCTCCAGGCTCAGCAGCTTCATCTTGTCCCGCACATCCTGCCCGAATATGCCTGCCTCCAGATCCCGCCGCACAAAACGGATATAGAACTCGCGCTTGTTCATTCCCTGCCGCAAATCCATATCCGTCAAAAAATGCATCAGGATATCGAACAGCGCATGCCGCAGCTCCGTATCCTCCTGATTGTTGATGTCGAACAAATCCTTGAATATTTCAAAAAAGCGGTAATACGGGTTCAATTCAACCTGTCTGTCGACAACCCCGGCATTCAGCGCTTCAGGACTAAGCTCCATGTAAGGGGAGTAAGTGCGGGCCGGGGCAAAATAAAGCTCCCGCTTCGCGATCCCCGATTTTTCCGCCTTGATGACCAAATCCCAAACGTAGTTCAAACCCATTCCCCTTCGCATTTGTATTCGGGAAAATACATCTGTACTTCCGATACCAGGAAACTCATCAAATCCTGTAGGATAAAGCTTTCCTCGCCGCGCCTGCGAAAACGGAGCCGCATCGCTTTCTTGTCGTTCTCCGTCCTGACCTGATCGCTGATGAACGGATTCATGCCGTAAGTCGCTTCCTTGCCGTCCGCCTTGTCCACGATCTCCACCTGCTCCAGCTCCAGCGATTCGCAAGCTTCGAAGGAATGAACGATACGGATAATCTCGCCTTTGGCCCGGACGGTCTGCGCCTGTTTGCGGGCGAATCCGCCTGTAAAGCTGTCTTTTCGCTTATTCGAGACAAGCCCGTAAGGGAGTCTGCCGATTCGGGACGGAACGGGCTGCGTAATTTTGAACACGTTCCAGATGCCCGATTTCTCCTGCGGCGAGACGACGGTCAGCTCCTCCGGCATGCGCTTGATATAGCGGATTAGCTCCTCGTCGCCGTCGACCAAATAACCGTGCTCCGCTCCCGTTTTGCGAAGAGACAGCACATGCTCGAAGTTCACCCGGTCCGCCGCCGGAATCGGGAATCCGACATTTTTGAACGAGAGCCGCTCTATGTTCCACATCGGAACCATATCCAGCTTTTTGCAAGCCTCGTACTCCTCCAAATGAACCCGGATTTCGACAATGTCCTCGTCCTCGCCGATCCCCTCCCCGCCGCCTGTCCACCACACATCGAAAAACTTGTGCGCGTACGGGTGGTTCACCGTTTTCCAGGGAACGTTATTTTTCTGAAAAACGCTGTACAGCTTTTCCAGCTCGCCGATATAGGCAAGGTTTTGCCTGAGGTGCGCTTCGATGGGATGGCTGCCGCGCGAAGTGACCAGCTCGCCCCGGAACGTGCTGCGCCCGTTCAGCAGCCCTCTGAGCGCCGTGTACTCGCACTGGAGAAATACCTTCATGAGCGCCGCTTCCCCATGCTCACGCTTTTCGGCCAGCAGCTTCCGAATATCGCTGACTTTCTTCTCCGCATCCTCCGCAATCATCGGATATAAAAACTCGTGGATCGGGTCCATTTCCTCCCTCGGCATCAAGGTCACGTAGACGTCATAGCTTTCCTCGCGCTCCTCTGCCTCCTTGAATACCCGCTCCTCCAGCTTGCGGTTCCATTCCTCCTGATACTCCACCAGGTTGAGAAAGATGCCCGTCATGACGCTCTTCAAAAGCTTGCGCTGTTCGAGATCCTCGATCCTGTTCAGCCTGTCCAGAACGATGTCCTTCATCATGGGTCACTTGCCTCCTCCCTCGTTTTTGCCCCCGCTTCCGGCCAAGCCGGCTTGAGCTGCGGGCGCAGCCTGCGCTTTGGCGCCTTCGGAAGCTCCCTCCGGCGCCGCTGCCTGAGCGGGCGGCGCAGCGGAAGGTGCCGTGGAAGGTGCTGCGGAAGGCGGCGGGTTCAGCTTTTCCTGGGCTTTCGTCATTTTCCGTTCGACGCCAAGCACCTTTTCCAGCATGCCGATCTCCTGGTAAATTTCCTGCGCCATGGCGTAAGAAGACAAGGACTGCTCGAAATCCTGGGCCGCATAGCTTTGGTCGCCCTTCTTTTCCAGCTTGTCGGCGTCCAATTGCCTCTTCTCTTTCTGAATCCCCGCCATTTTGGCGTCCGAGGCTTCGATTTTGCCGGCCAGCTCCTTTTCGCCGCCGGCGAACGAAGCCGCTGCCGCTTCTTTCTTCGCCTTGGCGTACAGCTCTTTGGCGCCTTCATAGTCCTGCGCCTGGAACTTCTCGTCCCCCTGCTTCATCAGGTCGGCGACTTGCAGGTACGAACGATTCCTGCTTATTTTGGCCTCCAGATCCTTGATGTCGTAATCTTCCTGCGAGCGCGCATCCTTCAGCGCCTTCTCGTAACTGGCCAGCGCCTTGGCGTAGTCGCCGTCCTTGAAAGAGGCGTCCCCGTCGACGACTAGCTGCGCCGTTCTCTGCTTCCGGGTCAGCAGCTGCTTATGCAAGGTGTCCTCCACCTTGATGGCCGCGTTCCGCCCCTCGCTGTATTCCTTGACCGCATTCGGGTAATTGCCATCCTGCACGGCAGTGTCGCCGTTCTTCTCATGCTCGAAAATAGCGGCCGCCGCCTCCGCTTTCGCTTTTACGGCGCGCGCTTTATAATAAAGGGCCCCTCCCCCCAGCAAAATGAGGGGAATCAGCACCATTGCAATCGTTTTTACGAGTTTCCATCTGTTTTTGGGCGGCTCCTGGTATACCTTGTCCGCATACACGGCGGCTGCGGTATAGTTCGGAACGACTCCGGACTGCCTGCTCAGCAGAACATCCTCCAGCGTATCGACCAAATCCTGCGGCTCTTTTGCCTCTTCTACGGCATCGAGCATCTCCGCTCCGTTCACGCCTTCCCATACCCCTGAGGTGCACAGCAGCAGCACATCTCCGTCGGACAGCGCGGACTTGCGGGATACGGCCGGCCGGAATTCTCCGCGCTTGCCCAAATACCACAGCAAATTGTGCCTTTCCTCATGCCGTTCCATGACGTCCTGCGAAATTTGCTCCGCATTCGCCATCGTTTGCGTCAAGCTCTGATCCTTGCTTCTTTCCAGCAATCTTCCGTTGCGAAAATGATAGATC
Organism: Paenibacillus sp. sgz302190; assembly: GCF_059820445.1. Classification (NCBI taxonomy): domain Bacteria; kingdom Bacillati; phylum Bacillota; class Bacilli; order Caryophanales; family Paenibacillaceae; genus Paenibacillus; species Paenibacillus sp. sgz302190. Next base: position 101,363 of record NZ_JBZYAO010000025.1, on the reverse strand, counting down.
CGCGTATTTCCGGCGGTCGCCCAGATCATCTTCGTGTAATTCGCGACGACTACGGTCAGGCTCGCCTTGCGCCGGACTCTGTGGCTTTCCGTTTGCAGCAGCAGGTGCGCTTCGCGCAAATAGCCGCGTACCGCTCTCCGGGAGAGCCTGGGCCTCTGCATGAAATTGCCGAGCACGCATTTCACCGCCATTTCGGCGCTTTCCGCCTCTGTATCCGTATCCAGCCCTTGGGCGATGACCCAACAAGCAAGTTCGTCATACTCCGTAAAAGCAAAATATCCCTTATTACGAACAAATGTTCCCGATTCTGACAAAAAGCTCGTCTTGAAATTGCTGTTATCCTTTCTCATCGCTGCCTCCCCCTGCTATGACCAACCCTTTTCCAGGAGCACTACCGTCGCATTGTCTTGATGCTTAAGCTCTTTGCGTTCAATGGCTTCAATAATGACCTCGGCAGCGTCATAAGCGGTCAGCGGCTCAGACAAAATATACTCCAGCTCGACTTCCGTGAGCGTATTCGTCACGCCGTCGCTGCACAGCAGCACGCGGTCTTTCTTGTGCAGCCGGATGGGCTCTGCGCCGATCTCTATATTTTTGAAACCTTCATAGCCCAAATAATTGACAAGCTGATGCTTGACCGGACTGTTCAACGCTTCTTCCTTCGTAATTTCGCCGGATACGTATCGTTCCTCCAGCACCGTTTCCAAAATATGCTTATGGTTGACATCGATGAATTCGCCGTTGCGGTAAATTTTGATCAGGCTGTCTCCTACCGCTCCCCAATACAGCAAGCCGTCGGCTATAAGGACCGCCGCCAGCGTCGTCCCGCCCTGCGCGCCTTTGAAGCTGTGCATAATTTCCGTATTGCTGATCCGGGCCGCTCTTGTAAAATAGCCGGGAACATCCTCCAGACTCTCCAGCTTCAAAAACTCCTTGACGAAGGTCGTCACCGCCTTGGTACTGGCCGCCCTGCCCCCGGACAACCCGCTGATCCCGTCGGCAAGCACGGCGATAGTTCCGTGGGTATTGGAAATCGTCGCAAAATAGTCGTCCTGCTCAGCACGCCGGCCGATCGTCTGCGCATTGCCGATGGACATAAACGGTGTTTGCTTCGCACGCGTGAGACATTCCCTGATGACCAGCAGGACGAACAAAACGAACGCGAAAGCGAGCACAATTCGGTAAGGCAGCAAATCGGGTCGTACCAGCACGCTCATCCTTCCCTCCCCGCATCGCTATCCCATTCGAAATGAACGCCGCATAACGGGATGAACAAAAACTTGCTTTTCCCAAGCTGAACGACATCGTACGCCGTCATTTCCACGGGCGAATATACCGCTTCGTTGTTATGATAAGCCAATCCCGAGGCGTCGCCGGGCAGCAGATAAAAGTTTCTTTTCTTCGGATCGTAGACGATCACCGCATGGTTCCGGCGGGAAATCGTGTTGTCTCCGATAATGCGGATATGCATATCTTCCGAGCGCCCGATAAAATTTTTCTCCGCCATAATCCGGTAATCCTGACCGAGCTGCGGCCCTTCGATGCATACAAGCCAGCCGGTGACAGGCTCCACGCCGCCCGTTTCGCCCAAATACGGCATCGTTTTATCGTCTTCCTGCGCTCTCGCCGATCTCGCGCCGTCCGCCCTCGGGGCAGGTTCCACCGCCAGGCTGCAATAGGGGCATACGCTGCCGTGTTTTCTCGTACTGAACATGTGCCCGTTGGCGCACCTTGTCAAACTCATTGTATCCATTCCCCCGTATTCGTCTTCTTCAAAAAAGCCCGGCTTACTTCACCAGCAGCCTCGTATTGGCGATGTAAATCGTGTCTCCCGACTCCACTTTATACGGCTGCTCGTCCGTCAGCGCCTGTTTACCGGCCGATCCCTTCTTTTTGATCCCGACCCCGTTGCGCGAATCCAGATCTTCCAAATACCAGGACCCGGAGGCGTAATTGAGCACAGCGTGCTGCTTGCTGATCAAAGCTGCGTATTCCGCATCGGCCAAATCGATTTCAACCTCCTGCTGGCCCGAGCTTTTGCCGATCAACAAGGACGTTTCCCCCTGGATGAACCATTCCTTGATTTTTTCGCCGTCGTCGCCCAGCAAAGTCAGCTTGGCAATGCCGGTTCCCGCCGATTCTTTGCGGTACGCGCCCGGCATTGGCGGCTTCCTGTAAGCCTTGATCCCGTACAGGATGGCGCAGACGACGGCTGCGCCTCCGACGACGTATTTCAAAGCAAGGAGCGGATTCCATATGTATGTATACATCAAAGCCGCAATCGCGGTCAGGGCGATCATCCAATCGATTGCGGCGACCCAGCCGGATTTACCTGCGCCCGGCTGCGGGGTCCCGGTTGCATCCTTCATTTTCATTACCCCCGTTGCGTCTTCCTCCGGTATTATTTTTTCTTGATGCCAAAATAGGCATCGAACATGGCGCTCGTATCGACGGGATTTTTCCCGCCTTTCGGCTTCAGGCCGGCTTCCCCTTCTTTCGGATGAAAGCCGAAAAATCGCGAGAACTGCTTGTCCAGTCCGCTCATGTCGAACTGCTGCCGGCCGCTCTGCGCGCGCTCCCCGGAAGCGGTGTTTCCGCCTGCTGGCGCTTCCTTCCTCGCGTTCAATCGGGCGTCGTACGCCGCTCTCGCCGAAGCGTCGGACAGCGTGTTGTACGCTTCATTCACCTGCTTGAACAGCTTCTCCGATTCCTTGCTGCCGGCATTGGCGTCGGGATGGTGCTTCTTCGCCAGACGCTTGTACGCCTTCTTGATTTCGTCCGCTGAAGCTTGACGCGAAACACCCAGCAGCTCGTAATAATCGCTCATCTTATTCATCCTTGCAACCAGAATAATTGCAAAAAATAGGTAAGGGGCTGCTGCCCCTTAACCTACTTTTCATTCGCGTATGGCTTCTGCCGTTTAAACGGCATAACCGCCTTCGACCGTCGTGAATTCCGTTTTATCTTTCTTCTGCTTGATGAAAATGGTGAATTCGCCGACGCCTTCGGTATCTCCGAAACGCTCGCTGTAATCCACGACGAATGCGTTAGGGAAATAAATTTTGCGAATTACCTGATCGGCTGCAATCACTTCGAGGGTCACTTTTCTGTAGCAATCGGCTTTTTCCGCCGGTACGAGCGACCACAGAGCCAGCTTCATCGTGTCGTCAGCGCTGTCGCCGTCCGTTGCCGTAATGATTTTGCCCGAAATTTTCAGAAAAGCTCCTACATCCGTCGATCTTGCGTTGGAATCGTCCGGTGTATCCGTTTCATACTTGACGGTTTGGATATTGTCCAATCCCAGCTCGATTGTTTCTGCGCCTTCCACTTTAAGTTTGAATCCCATTGAAAAATCCTCCTTAATAATAAATGTGTGCTCCGAAAGCGGGGTCCGCTTGCGGAATATATGCTGAAGGTTCAGTTTGTGAAAACTTCCCCTTAACACCTGTATGAATGCGGCTATCCGGCTCATTAGGCTTTAACGGGGGTCGTCCCTTTGGTAATCATGACCTCCAGGTTTTTCACGTTGCCGTTATACACGAGATCGATGTGACACAAGTTGCTCTTGTCGTCGATGATGTAGCTCATGTCGTCCCCGTCATGGATAATCGAATTCACGAAGCCGCGTGTGCCCAGCCACCTGCTCTTCTGGCTGTTCGGATTGTTGCTGAAAAACTTGACGATGTTGTCATGCTTGAAGTCCCCGGTCTGGAACCGCAAAATGCGCTCAATGTAGGTGCTGACCAGCGTCTTGTACAGGGAGTCGAAGCCGTCTTCCGCCGAAGCAAGGCTTCTCGCCTTGTAGACGGTAATCCGCTTGATGTCTTTGCCCTGCAGCTGCGCGTTCTCGGAGGAAAATACGAAGCCGAAGTTTTTCCTGTTGATCGAATCCTTGATGTTGTTCGTAAAACCGGAAATTTCCTTCGCCATCGTCGTTATCGCTCTGAGACTGTTCTCTCCGGCTTCGATATCGAAGCGGACGCCCGGGAATTCCTTGCTTACGTTCTTGAACGCTTCGCGCAAGTATTCAGGGCACTGATAGGCCGCCACAATGCCGGCTCCTACATAAGCCGCACCGACATAGACTCCTTCGATCCACAGCTTGAGGACATCTTCCTTCTCCTTCGACAGCTTGACGCCCTCTTCGGTTTGCAGCATTTTGCTGTCTATGATTACGCCGGACTTATCCTTCGGTATAATCGTGAAGTTAGGCACGCACGGGACGGCAAACTCGCTGTAGTCTTTTCTGACCAGCACGCCGCATTTGTCGATATATTTATCGATGCCGGAAGTTGCCATGCTGTTGAACGTCGTTTCCTCGCCGGTTTCGAAGCTGAAGAAAACTTGCACTTTGTAATCTTTGATGACCTGCAGCAGCATGGACAAGGATTCCATCGTGTTGCCGTCCTGCTTGACCACCTTCTCGTTGCCCTTGAAGCGCTCTCTGCTGACCTTCGACGCCCCGGAGGACTCCAGCTGTACGGAAGGAACGATGCCGAACCAGATCGTATCGGAGAAATCGTTTTTCGAGTTGACCGTGTTCAGGTACGTTTCCAGCCTTGGAATGTTGCTGCTTTTTACGATCATGTCCAGCTTCGTGTTGGTAATGAGCAGCGACGGCTGCATGCCTTTGTTTTTGGTCGAATACTGGTCGAAGAACATTTTCACGCCCAATATTTTTTCCACCAGCGGCTTGACCGTTTTGACAAATTCGTCTTTAGCGTTTTTGTAAAATTCAAGATAGGTGTTGTAGTTCTGAACTTCCGTCTCGACATCGATCTGGCTTTGCACCGCAGGGAGCGGGCAGAAGGTCCGGACCACAAGATCCTTCACGTAAGAAGAAGGGGTGTCGGACACCGAGTCGTAATCGTCCTCAAACACGCCGATCAGCCCGTTTCCGCTGTTTTCGTCCATAACCATCAGCTGCATGTTGTCGCTTTTGGGCGCTTCGATAATTTTCAGTTCCCCGGTTTCCCCGATCATCAACTGGCCGATTTGAATGACTTCGGACTGATTCTCCTCCTGCGCGCTTCCAAGGAGCAGTCTTGTCTTGATGTCCTCGATCGCAAGCGGAAGCATCGCCATCACGTTGTTGTAATTTTTGCTCGCATCTTCGAACATGATGTTCAGCTTGTCGCCGAAATCGAGCTTTTTCGGATCGCCGTCATCCAATTTGTCGTACAAATCATACATGTAATGTATTTCTTTGCGCACCTGACGGATATCGTCCATCACTTTCTTCGGCGAAATCATATCAAGCAAGTTTTCAAATTTGAAGTCCACATTGGTAATTCCCTGACTTCTTTTCGTGTCGATCAAGGTGAACAGCATTTTCAGAAAATCGTTCGTTTGGTCGATTTTGATTTCAGAGACACTGTCATCGGAAATGCCTTCCGGCTTTTTCAGCGTATACATGACCTTCTGATTGGCCGCATTAAAAAACGAATACACGCTGGGTGAAAATTTGTCCAAAAACTCGTCAAAGCTTTTGACAAGCAGATGCTGGTTGATCTCCTTGATCTTGTCGTCGCTCAGGCTGTCGATGCCCCGAACGTCCCCGACTATGGTCATGAGATCCAGCTTTTCCGGATTCATTTCCTCAAACAACATAGTTCGATTGGTCTGATTAATAATGTCCATTCTGATGTGTCAGCTATAACCATTCTCCCGGCAGCAGTGGCCTGCGAATCTTACAGCCTACTCCTTTCCAAATCGTTATGGGAATAAGTCCTAGTCTTGGATTCATCATAGGCGATGTTATTTTAATTTGTCAACATTGGAAAAATTAATGTATAATTTGTCGAATCCAGGACTTTTTCCCCATTATTATTTATTACCCATATGCTATATTCTGTAATAATATGTCCCTAGTGTTCCATATATTACCTTAACATGCTAAGTAATTCTGTGTATAATTTAACATTTTTGACGGCACTTGTTGGCAAAATGCCCAAAACCCTTGCGTGGAAAGGGTTTACTCATTTTAAATTTTTTGTTACAAAGAGGTGAACGAATGCTCGCTGCAAACAAAATCATCAAGATATGCCGGAAGGCGTGCTTCTTTGTATCCATCGCCGTCTTCTCGGCTCTGTCCGTCTGCCCGCCAGCCGGGACCGCCCTCGCCCAAAGCGATCCCGATGCGGATTTGGCGGCGATGTTCGTCATGGATACCAGCTATTCGATGAACGCTACCGATTCTGACCGCATCGCCGCCGAAGTCATTAAAATGTTTATGGATATGAGCGAAACCGAACGCACCCGCATCGGGTTTCTGGCTTACAATCATAAGGTTGTCGCCGAGCAGGCGCTGACTTTGCTTTCGACCGAGGAGCAAAAGACACAGCTGAAGAAAAAAATCGAGGCGCTGAAATTTTCCGGTTACACCGATCTCGGCTTGGGGCTCAGCAGGGGGGAGGAGCTTTTGACAAGCGGCAAAAATGGCTCCGCCCAGCCGTTTATGATTTTGCTGTCCGACGGAGGCACGGACTTTGGTCCTATATCCACAGGAAGAAGCGTGGAAGATTCCAATAGGGATGTGGAACGGGTCATCGAAAAGGCCCAGTCCGCAGGCTTCCCCATCTATACGATCGGCTTGAATCGCGACGGCTCGGTCAATGCGCCCCAGCTTGAGACGATTGCCGCCAAGACCGGCGGGGCCTCGTACATCACGGAAAGCGCCGCCGATCTGCCGGAAATTTTCAACAAAATTTTTGCCAAACAGATCCGTTCCGTGCTTGTCCCCGTCGCTGCCGTGACGGCAACCGGGGAACTGCAGGAAGTGAGCGTCAGCATCCCGAACTCAAGCGTTAACGAGGCGAACATCATCTTGCTTTCCGAGCATCCGATTGCGGAAACGCAGCTGTACGCCAACGCGAACCGCATTCGTTTTTACAAATCCGCCAAATATTCGCTGATGAAAATGCCCCAGCCGCAAAAAGGCAGCTATCTGTTGAAGTTCAAGGGCAGTCCCGGCGATCTTGTGAAAATCAGCCTGCTGAATAATTACAGCCTGCAAGCCGGGGTGGACGTTCCGCAAGCCGTCAAAGGCATTCCGGCCGCCTTCTCGTCTTTTCTGAAGCGAACGGCCGGCGACGGTTCGAAGCTGGCGGATGCCGATGTCTATCAAGCTGTCAAATCCGAGCTGATCGTCAAAGATTTGAGCACCGGGCAGGAAGAAAAAATCCCGATGAATCTGCAGGGCAACGGTTTCACCGCCGATGCGACGTTCCGCCACTCCGGGAAATATCAGACCCGCGTTCTGCTCAGCGGACAGGACTTTTACCGGGAAACCGGGGTCAGCGAGCTGGAATTAACCAATACGCCTCCGGTGGCAACAGGGGACGGAACGGTTACGTTAACCAAGGAAAATGGCGCTGCAAAATTGAATCTTTCGAACTATTTCAAAGATGCCAATATGGATGAGTTGACCTATATCATCGATTCGGGAAGCACCGGCAAATCGGCCGCTTTCGCTTTGGAAAACAACGGCGCCTTGGCCGTCACTCCTTTGCAAACCGGGACATCCACGGTAACGATTACCGCCAAAGATCCGGAGGGAGGCGCCGTCACTTCCGTCTTGAGCATCACTGTTCACTCCGTGTGGACCCGCTATTACATCGCCGGAGGAATCGCGCTTGCGGCCCTGCTGGCCGGCCTGCTGGTCTATCTGCTGCTTCGGCCGAAGCCCAAATTCGCCGGGCGAATAGAGGGTTATTTCCTCCATACGGCGAGCGGTAACGATATTCCCGTCAAATACTGGCCCTTGTCCTCATTCGAAAAGCAGCGGGCGATAAGGCTCAGCGAGCTGTTCAGCAGCCTCGATATGAACGAACCGCTGCCGGAATCGGAGCGCATCTTCATCGAACCCGGCAAGAACGGCACTCTCCTGTTCAAGCACAACACCCGCTGCACAGTGGAAAAAGGCAGGACGCCGATCGCCAAAAATAAAAAAGAAACGATCCGTTACAACGACAAAGTCTACATCACCTTCGAGGACAGGCTCACGGAAATCGAGCTGCGCTACAAAGAAATAAAAACCAACGCCCTGTCATAAACGGGGGTTGGTTTTTTGGCGTTCTTTTCGTTTCAAGCGAAAATATTCGATATACAGCGCTGCCTTGAGCAGCTTGATGGAAGGGCATCTTTTGCGGGCATGTACGGCCATCCCCCACATCACAATCGCCGAAGACAACGGGTTCACTTCCCGGTTCACCCGTCTGACCGGCTCGATCCGGTCTTCCACTAACCGGCGGGATACGTCCAGGGGGACATTTCCGGTCATCACATAGTAGAGAAGCGACGCAAAACTGAACGTATCCGAGTATTTGCCCTGCCTGGCTTTCTCCGAATACAGCTCAAGAGCGGAAAATCCGGATGAGGTCACAATCGGATGACCGGAACGCCGATCGCCGTACACGGCTGAACCGAAATCCAGCAGCAGCGGCCTGCCGTCGTCCGTCACGATAATATTGCCCGGCTTGAGATCCCGGTGAATGACGCCGGCCGCATGAACGGCTTCGACGGCGGCGGCCAGCGGGAGCAGCGTTTTGTATATGGTGTCGGCTGCATACAACAACTCGCCGCCTCGCAAGCTGCGATCGAGCGTTTGCCCCCGGCTGTATTCCGTCACTAGATACATCGTTCCGTTCTCTTCGAACATGTCGGCAAAACCGACAATGTTCGGATGGCGCAGCTGCTGCAGAATGTGCCCCTCTCTTTGAAAAGCTTCCAGCAGCGCGCTCCATTTCTCCCGCAGCGACGGCTTTCGGCATACGGCTGTTTTGCCGTCGATATCCCGCAGTGCAAGCGGCTTCGGAAAAAACTCTTTGATCGCAAGCTCCTGCCCGCTTACGGCATGATGAGCCAAATAGACAATCGCCAGCTCGCTGGAAGCTAGATGGTTGGCGATTTTGTAAGTATTGTTTAAAAGAGTATCCGGCCGGAGACATCGGCCATCGGTCACTTCGGTCACTGGCTGCGTCAAGCTTGCTCCTCCGTTTCCGATTGAAGTTAAGCGCAAGCGGCATATAGGTGATCAACACCCATTGCCCGACTCCTAGAACGGCAAATCCGCATCCACGACGGGCGGCCGTTCGGGTTCAACCTTTTGCTGAGGCTTCGGTTTGGCTGCAGCGTTTGCCGCAGACGCGACCATCGGCGTCTTTCTGCCGAATTTTTTCTCATAAAGCTCTCTCACCCACTCGCGTACGGGCGCTTTCCACATCTGTGTCTTGGACGGTATGTTTTTCGTCAAGCTCCTGGGCGTCATCCCCAGTTCCTTGGCCATCCGGATTTCTATATCGCTTAATCCGCAACGTTTCTTAGCATCCGCCCATAAGGCGTCTTTTGCCGCTTTGTTCATTGTTGTATCTCCCTTGTTACGTATAAATAGTCTGCTGCCGGCGACGAAGAATCGCAGAACTTGCAGACGAACGCTAGCGTCTTCGCTGTGGCAATAGAGACCTTCTTGTTCAGGCGGTTTCACGAAGAATATCTCGCTACCCTGCCGATATTCCCCTTATTTTAACATGATTGCAGGAAAACTCGAAGCTGAACTGGAAAAACGGTTTTGGATGTCAGATGGAAGTTTTAGTACACGTAATGTTACGGTTAAATTCTTTATTGGGACGACTCTAAAATAATTCCCGTCTTGTTTCAATACACATAGTGTTACGGTTAAATGAGTATGGAAATCACACCCAGCCAACTTAATACTGGTTTCAATACACCTAGTGTTACGGTTAAATAAGATCCTTACTCATAGAGTTAAAGTGATAATTAAAGTTTCAATACACCTAGTGTTACGGTTAAATATCTACCGCTTCGATAGGAAGCTGGGCGGTCCCTAAGTTTCAATACACCTAGTGTTACGGTTAAATTCCGGGCAGTACCGCGGCCGGTAATGTCGGCTACTAGTTTCAATACACCTAGTGTTACGGTTAAATAGCCGGATGCCAAGACGATCGTCATTCGGTTTCAGAGGTTTCAATACACCTAGTGTTACGGTTAAATGTAAGAAATATGGGCGCCAATCCTAACCTGTACTGCGGTTTCAATACACCTAGTGTTACGGTTAAATTCCCATCGAAGTGAATGTGTTCAGTTCGTTTAATCGGTTTCAATACACCTAGTGTTACGGTTAAATGCTAATAAAATCAAGCTTTTTCAAATCATCCATAGCCAAATTTTACTACAGCCATAAGGATTTATCAATTTTTTCCCAACCGGAGATAGGGTTGGAGAATTTTACAACTGAATTGCCCCAAAGCCTTACGGCTCTTAGGCTCACGCCATATTTCCCGCCATTGCCGGTTGGGAAAAACTTCAACAGCATAGATTCCTGGTTATGAAGACGGACTCCGATAACTTCTTCGTCGAAGACATAATCGCCCGTCATTTTAAACAAAGCTACAAAATTAACGCTCTTATCAATTACCTTTTTCATTTCATCTTTGAGCTTGATCAAATTAGATGGCGTGATCTCGCCGCGAAAGACCACTTCTGAAACGGAACCAGGTATTGCTTGCATATTTTATACACTTTCCCTACACGTTTTTCCCCGATATCATGCACCAAAATCACGTAGTTGTAATTTTTCCCCTTTGGCGCAATGACCAACTCACTTCCGCTCTTTTTGTAATCGGCAAATCCCGCACACCTAGATAATAGACGGGATTCATGAGATCATATGCGCAGCTGAAAGTTACGCGCGCCGTAAATAGATGCGAGCTGTTGTTGATAATAAAGTTGCTTATTTCATAATAAAGTCGATTAAATATATAATAAATCGGGTTAAATTTACCCCCAAAAAGCAACGAATGGTGTCGATCGCTAAATTTCTTTATCAAGCACATGCTGCGATTTTTTAATTGTAAAACCAATTCGATTATAGAATTGGACGGCATCTGATCTAGTCTGATTGGTACGCACTCTAATTTTTGTGAATCCGGATTCTACTGCCCATTGCTCACATGCTTGTACTAATTGTTTGCCAATCCCATTTCCTCGATAGATACTGTCGACTACAAGTCCAACTATCTCAACAAATGGTGACGATTCGATTAAGAAACGTACATTAGCATGAATCCATCCGAACAAAACGTGGTTTGATTCCATCACATAAACAATATGATCGTTGTGGTTAGAGATATATTGGAGTCTCTCTTTAAGTTGGGAGACATCCACTGGATAGCCCAATTGGCTTGAAAGTCTAGCGATCTCTTGGGAATCACTCAGAAACGCTTTTCTAATCAAAATAACAACACCCTCTCGATGAAAGATATCAAATTGAATTTTAGCATAGAGGTGATATTTATGGTTGCGGAGAACAGTGCCACAATTGAGAAACGATAGTTCAATCTGCCGAAGGCAATCCCAAAAAAGAGTTCCATTTAAAATTTTCACAAATTTCAGACGATTTGAGCAAGGCTATTAGGGTTTCAATACACCTAGTGTTACGGTTAAATAAAGGGTAAAGACGAATCGGTTAATTCCCAATCGCTGTTTCGATACACCTAGTGTTACGGTTAAATCACAGGCGACGTCGTTCTGATCGCGGATGGCATACTGTTTCAATACACCTAGTGTTACGGTTAAATTCATACGGCGCGTCGTAGATACCACACCGGAAGATAGTTTCAATACACCTAGTGTTACGGTTAAATGTACAAAATACAGCATTTTATACATATGTACGTGCAGTTTCAATACACCTAGTGTTACGGTTAAATTCGAGAAGGCAGCGGCACTCATCCTGGACGAAGAAAGTTTCAATACACCTAGTGTTACGGTTAAATGCTAATAAAATCAAGCTTTTTCAAATCATCCATAGCCAAATTCTACTACAGCCATAAGGATTTATCAATTTTTTCCCAACTGGAGATAGGGTTGGAGAATTTTACAGCTGAATCGCCCCCAAAGCCTTACGGCTCTAAGGCTCACGCTATATATCGCGCCATTGCCGGTTGGGAAAAACTACAAAAGCATGGATTCCTGATTATGAAGACGAACTCCGATAATTTCTTCGTCGAAGACATAATCACCCGTCATTCTAAACAAAGCTACAAAATCAACGCTCTTATCGATTACCTTTTTCAGATCATCCTTGAGCTTGATCAAATTAGATGGTGTGATCTCACCGCGAAAGACCAACTTTTGAAACGGGACCAGNTAAACAAAGCTACAAAATCAACGCTCTTATCGATTACCTTTTTCAGATCATCCTTGAGCTTGATCAAATTAGATGGTGTGATCTCACCGCGAAAGACCAACTTTTGAAACGGGACCAGATATTGCTTGCATATTTTGTACACTTTTCCTACACGTTTTTCCCCGATATCATACACCAAAATCACGTAGTTGTAATTTTTCCCTTTTGGCACAATGACCAACTCACTTCCGCTCTTTTTCCAGAAAAGGCATGAATGGCGTTCCTTCGACGATATGCTTCTTCAACTTGTAAGCGTCGTATTTAATCGCTGTAAGGTAGCTCAGCTTTCGCTTCATTTTGCCATGATCAAATACTTTTTGCAGGCGTTCCTCCAACGCCGTTATAGAAGCTGATCGATTGATCTAAATGGTATGATAGATTTGCGAAACGGTTTTTGTATACAAGATCATATTGCCAAAACTGATAAGCGCGTTCAATGGATTGTCCGGTGGGCGCTTCACTCTACGGTTCATTGCAAAATCTTCGGGTAAAATCGAGGAAAATGTTTCGTAAAACCGCCACCATATTTCACCTTCTACACTTAGCAATTGAGGTACATGCTTGATACGTGGCAAAATATCAGGTACATCTTTTTTCAGCCAATCAAGATAAGGCTTGATCGCCCTGTTCCCATGCTTGTAATAATGGCCACAATTTATCATTAGGTTTGCTGGAATGACGCTGGCCCAAAATTTTACGTAGAAATCGCACAAAGCCCCTTCAGTGGGCAGGGGGAAGAAGTATTCGCATTTCGAAAATCGTAATCAATTCCGCTGGAACAACATCCTAATTTTTACAGAACAAATCTAGTATCTTCTAAAACGAAGGCTTATATTATGGGCTTTCGAAATTCAGGTTCACCCGTCCCCTAAGTTGTAATCTTAAATTGGGAATTAAGAAGGTGGCAATCGGGTTTCCAATTGCCACCTTCTTAATACTAACCAACAAAAATGACTTCTCCGTATTCGTCTATTCCTAAAACTACGGACCATCTACGATATTTCCATTTTGGTTTTGCATTTCAAAGATAACTGACCAACAAGGATATCGGCTACTACTTTTATTGATGTTCACTAGTGTCAGATTAAACGCAGAAGATGGGTTCTGTGAAATATATTCAAGTGCAATCCTTTTTACATCTTCTTCAGTGACTTCTTTTGTTCCATTACTCATCGAACATCTCCAAAATTTTTAATTGAAAAAATCACTTTGTTTAATTTTTTCTACGCATTCCTTGTCCCATTCGTTCAATTTAACCATTTCTAAATTATATCTAGCAACTGACTCATTAGTATTTAGTAAGTATAGTGCGGATAAAGCTAAGTGACCTACTTTATATATGCCCATTAAGTTATTTGCATCGCTCAATAATTCTCCTCTTTTTGCCAATTTCTCAATGACCGCTTGATTAGAAATTTTGAATTGTACAATTTCCTGATACAATTACTTAATACATAATTATGTTCGATATCCAGACATTCAATTAATTCATCTTCTGTTAGTTTATCATCTTGGATGTCTTTTATTAAACTAAATTTCCGCATAATTCCTCCTGACTTATGGCAACGGGCCAAAATCATCTAGTATTTTATTTCTTTCCGCTCTGTAATTTTTCCATAATTGTTCAGCTACTTCTTTGTAACCTAATTTTTCTGCTTCTCTTATCTCCTTCATAACAGGCCCTTAACTCCCATATTACTCTAGTCTTAAAATCGTAAAGAGTACTCATACCTCCCCATCCTATTTTCATATCATCCAAAAAGTGTTGATATTCATGGAGTAGCGCACTCAACGAAGCAATACCCCGTAGACCCATCATCTCTAAACTTCACTTTACCTCCTAGATTCTCTATATCTTTAATAATTTGATTCCATTCCTCTGGATGAGATTTAAGACCAGGACAAAAAATATCATAAAACGGGTCAGCATTTTTGTTTAAAACATTACCCGTCCCCTCAGCTTGCTTCACCAACGGAACAATTGGGCTTTCCGCCTTCATCGGAGTGGTTGCCTTACTTGCATTCGATGTGAGGACACTCAGTTCCTCCGCTCCCTTCACACTTCGTACAACGGCCCCTAACGGTACAAAGACTTCTGCCGTTTTCTCGATGCCGTAGCCCAGCATTTCCGCTTTNGTGAGGACACTCAGTTCCTCCGCTCCCTTCACACTTCGTACAACGGCCCCTAACGGTACAAAGACTTCTGCCGTTTTCTCGATGCCATAGCCCAGCATTTCCGCTTTCCGGTTCGGACTCGCTTCTTCAAATTCCTTTATCGTACTCACGATTGCTTTCGTTACTTGTCCCGGCAGCTGCTTCACGTTCGCGATCCCATTCTTTGCATCTTCTTGCAGTGTATACAGCGGTTTCTCGCTGCGGAAATTCGGACAAAGCACGCCTTAGCGGGCCCTCCACGGCGCTGCTCTTAATATACAAAGTGTTACGGTTAAATGCATAATAATGATCCTTAAGACGATCATCAAACCCAGTTTCAAAACAGGTAGTGTTTCGGGTTAAATCCCTTACGCTTGTTTCCCAGCGATATGAAATGTTGTTTCAATACACATAGTGTTACGGTTAAATTTGGGGCCCCGGCTGAACATGCTGCCGTCCTCTTCCAGTTTCAATACACATGGTGTTACGGTTAAATGCGACGCTCCAGTTGCAATGAACATCGTTGACCGGTTTCAAAACACATGGTGTTGCGGTTAAATATCGTCGCATTTGTATTCTTTGTATAGAGCTTCAATGTTTCAATACACATGGTGTTACGGTTAAATTATAATCGGAGGTGAACGGAATACGATGGCAAACTAGTTTCAATACACCTAGTGTTACGGTTAAATACATTTGCCCGAGATCCTTTCCGCTTGATTCAGCAGTTTCAATACACGTAGTGTTACGGTTAAATCCATATCTTTCAACCAATTTTCGTACTCATTATCGTGTTTCAATACACGTAGTGTTACGGTTAAATGACCGGTTCCGCTCCATACGATCCAATCATTGGCTAGTTTCAATACACGTAGTGTTACAGTTAAATAGGACTTGGCCGACCGCGACAGGCAGCTGGAGGAGTGTTTCAATACACGTAGTGTTACGGTTAAATGAAGGATAGTCGAGTTCTCTTCGATCTATGTCAGGAGTTTCAATACACGTAGTGTTACGGTTAAATAGGATTTCAGCGGCCTGTTGTGGTATGCAATTGCTGTTTCAATACACGTAGTGTTACGGTTAAATTACCAATTCGGCAGTTCGACGGCCTCTACGTTCCAGAGTTTCAATACACGTAGTGTTACGGTTAAATTTGGGTCAGAGTACAAATTATGGTTGATCACGCTTTGTTTCAATACACGTAGTGTTACGGTTAAATGCGCCGGCAACGGCATGGAGGGTGCTGCATTTGCGTGTTTCAATACACGTAGTGTTACGGTTAAATGTGTGCGAATACATAGACCTCCTGCCCAACTTGTAGTTTCAATACACGTAGTGTTACGGTTAAATAAGCAGCGCCCTTGTCATCTTCCATCCATTCAAAATCGTTTCAATACACGTAGTGTTACGGTTAAATCGCCAAACAAGGTTCTCAAGCGACCATGGAAACCAGTTTCAATATACGTAGTGTTACGGTTAAATTATTTGGATGTGCTCGTGGGTAGCACAAACACAACGGTTTCAATACACATAGTGTTACGGTTAAATACGTAGAAAGGAAGGAGGCAAGGAGATTGAAAGACACGTTTCAATACACCTAGTGTTACGGTTAAATCCAAAACTTTCAGGAAAAAGTAAATCGAACCGAGAGGTTTCAATACACCTAGTGTTACGGTTAAATGGTTTCCTCAAATATTGTATTCGGCCGCCGCTACGGGTTTCAATACACCTAGTGTTACGGTTAAATGCTAATAAAATCAAGCTTTTCCAAATCATCCATAGCCAAATTCTACTACAGCCATAAGGATTTATCAATTTTTTCCCAACCGGAGATAGTGTTGGAGAATTTTACAGCTGAATTGCCCCCTAAGCCTTACGGCTCTAAGGCTCACGCCATATTTCCCGCCATTGCCGGTTGGGAAAAACTACAACAGCATGGATTCCTGATTATGAAAACGAACTCCGATAACTTCTTCGTCGAAGACGTAATCACCCGTCATTTTAAACAAAGCTACAAAATCAACGCTCTTATCGATTACCTTTTTCAGATCATCTTTGAGCTTGATCAAATTAGATGGTGTGATCTCACCGCGAAAGACCGACTTTTGAAACGAGACCAGATATTGCTTGCATATTTTGTACACTTTTCCTACACGTTTTTCCCCGATATCATACACCAAAATCACGTAGTTGTAATTTTTCCCTTTTGGCACAATGACCAACTCACTTCCGCTCTTTTTCCAGAAAAGGCATGAATGGCGTTCCTTCGACGATATGCTTCTTCAGCTTGTAAGCATCGTATTTAATCGCCGTGAGGTAGCTCAGCTTTCGCTTCATCTTGCCATGATCAAATACTTTTTGCAGACGTTCCTCCAGCGCCGTTATAAACACATCGCGGCCTGCTTCATTTAGCAGACAATAATTATATTTCTTGTCAAAATGCTTGCTGATTTGAACTTTACGGTTATTAACGACTTCAAAAATGGTGCGGAATACGATCAGCGGCTTGAACGGCTCAGCCAGATCGAGACTCAATGAAAACCTGCGGTCACTCCGGCTCGTTCAGGAAGCTGATCGATTGATCCAAATGGGTATGATAGATTTGCGAAACGGTTTTTATACAAGACCCCTCCTCAGCCGCATAAGCGCTGTGGTCGAACTTTTTAGCCCCTGTCATCTTATCTTCGATCATAAACCGTTCACCGTAAGGCACATAATACAGGCTTCCAATTCGCTCGCTGTACACCCCAGGTTCCCCTTGCCTACCCTTGCGCTCCGGTCCGTAGCTGTAGATAAAATAAGCCATTTTCTCCCGCGTTTGCGAGAGCCTGACTACACGTTCGGCATAGTCCAATTCCTTGTCAGCCATGAGATGCTTGAACTTTTCCCAGACCTGCTCGCCGTTCAGCGTCACAAGCTGGCCCGATTCATTCGTATAAACGATTTCATGGTCAATGAAAAGCGTATAGGTTTTATCGGTAATAAGTTTCATACGCTGTTCAATATCCGGATAATCCAGCTTTTGTACAGAGGCGAGGAGATTCGACCAATGCTTCAAGTTGCCTTGGGCACGCTGTTCGTTCAACCTGTTCATGCACAGGCGGTAAAAGCCGCTAAAATCCTTATTGAGCAGCATCTGTTGGTAATCACTCGAACGCAGGTCCAGCTCCGTGCGCCAATCGTCACGGTACACTTGTCCAGCCTCAAACATATTGAAAAAGTAAGCATGGCAATCCGTCCGCAAGCAAGATCGATTAATCCGTCCGAGAAATTGTTCCTCGCTGTCGAGTATCGAAATATCTTTGAACCCGACATCCATATCGATATCGACACCCGCTTCGATGACTTGTGTGGCGACCACGACCACATCGGGCAAAATAAATTCCCCGGCCGCATCCTTGCCCAATTTGCTCAGAACCTGCTTCCGCAGCAGGTTGCTGTCGTCTCCCGTCAGTTCGAAAACAGGCGTGTCCCGCCACCATTCACGCAGCCTATTATAGAAACTCCGCGCCGTTTTCTTGGTAATGAATTCGATCAGCAAGCGCGTCGGCTTCCCACGTGACTTCCGCTCATCCAGCACAGCCATCACTTCTTCAAGCAGCGTATCCTCGTCAATCTCTTTATGCTGCAGCAGCTCAAAATGCAGCCGCACCCGCTCGCGAAACAGCGGATGATGAAAATAAAGCTCACGCTCCGGCACCAGAGGGCAGGTCTTCGCAGCTCCGTCTTCCATCAATAGATCCAGCTGCGGCAGCGTCGCAGACATGATAATGATCCGAATATTCATAAGTTCGGCAAAAGCGTGCAGGAAATGGATGATTTCCTTCCAGATTTGGTTACGGTAGCTTTGGATTTCATCGATCACGATAACGCTGTTGCACAGATGCGTAAATGCCAGGTTCGACTCTCGCCCAATCCCGAACAAGTAATTGAAAAAGTTCACATGTGAGGTTAAGGTAAGCGGATATTGCAACATTTGCCGCTGCATGAGTTCAACCCTGTAATCGAGCGGAATATCCGGCTCCTGCTCCCCATGCTCATTCGTCCGGGCCTTGTCGGCGTTCAGCTCACGCTCGGTTACAATCGGAGTTACCGAATTCACGACAGCCATGCGATAGCGCTCCTGCAAATCTGCGGGAAAAATCTGATCCAGCGTTTGCTTTGTCTGCTCGATCAGCGTATTAAAAGGAAACACATACACCAGCTTGTTGAGTCCAAGATCGCTATCCAGCAATTGCAGCGCCAGATTGAGCGACATGAACGTTTTCCCCGAGCCCGTAGGGGCCTCCAGGCTGTAGACATATTCATTCCTGTACATCTTAAGCTGCCGCTCGGTCTCCAGGAACAAGGATGCGCGCAGCCTATTGATTGGCGCGATATCTGCGGACCCGGGATCGCTGCGATATGTCTGGACAGTACGATAATTAGCCGTCTGCCGATACTGCTCCAGCACGGGTCCAAGCGGGTTGTTTTGTCCGAAATAGCGAAACGGCAGTTCAGCCCCGCTGTCATAAGCATGGGTGGCATAGAAGTCGCACGCCACCATCGTCGAGTACAGTAATTTGGTAAGCACATAGAAAGGAAAGGGCGCATGCTTATCCATTAAGCGCTGCCCCCTTCGTTCGCTGATCTGATCATAAATTGGCCCGTTCGCCGTGTCGCCCGACGGGTTCAAAAGCTGCTTTTTGTACCTGTAATAATACAAATGGTCGGGATTGCGGACAAGCTGCTTGTGCAGCGTTTCGAGTTCTTCTTCAAAACGTGACAAACCGTCGCCATTCAGTTCTTCATTGCTGACCAAATAGGTATGGTGCCGGGAAATGATATAAGCAAATACATACAGCACATGCCTTAGAAGCTTACGAACCGACCGGGTTCGCTTGTAGTCGCCGGCAAGCTCGATTTGCTCAATGTCAGGAAGATG
The DNA here is from genome assembly GCF_059820445.1 of Paenibacillus sp. sgz302190. NCBI lineage: Bacteria > Bacillati > Bacillota > Bacilli > Caryophanales > Paenibacillaceae > Paenibacillus > Paenibacillus sp. sgz302190. The sequence continues at coordinate 82,077 of NZ_JBZYAO010000025.1, read as the reverse complement.
AATATGCAGGTACAGCAGGGCCGAGAGCAGCGCATGCTTCGAATCGCCGGACAACAAGCGCAGCTTCCCGATCCCCGGATTGCGCATCCGCTTCATTTGGAACATCGGATTGAGCTTGCCGAGATCGTGCAAATAGATCGCCTGGGTGAACCATGTTTTGATCATTTCCTGAGCAGCAGGTTCAAGCGGCAAACCATCGATCCCCAACCGGCCGATTGCGCGTTCCACGGAAGCCGCCAAGCCATTCACTACATTTAGCTTCTCCATAAAAGCCAGCACCCGATTGGAATGGTCAAGAAGCGTTTCCGGAAGCGCCCCCGTTCCCTCCCTGGCCGTATGCGCCAGCAGCAGCGTCTCCGCCCCCTCCGTCAAATATGCGCTCAGTCCCATCGTTCGTCCCCCTGTCCCGCTCGTCGCCTATATAAAATAAATGATGCGATCCCCATCGCAAAATAAGTTCATCAGATCGCTTTCGCAGAAATCATCCGCATCCACTTCCTGATTCGTCAGCACAAGTGCTTCATACACGTATCCGTTATTCGCCTCATTCAAACCGACGGGCATAAATTCCTTAAAAAAGCTGAGCCGCTGCCCCGGCTTAGGCTCTCCTTCCGCATCATAGCGGATATGCTCGGCGCGATGGAGCGAATCTATGAAGCGGGGCCGTGCCTCCTCAGCCAGCTCGACAATCACCGGCTCCCCAATCGATGCCGGATGATCGTTCTTGCCGAGATACGGCATATACACGCTTTGCGATCGCAGGAAGCTATCGGCCAGCCTATCGAAGATGCCGGAAGGCAATCCCTCGTCGTCAGCCACATAGATGGTCCAATGCGGCTTTTCCAGCCATTGCTCCCGCACGTTCAGCACGCTGCCTTCTTCCTGGCTGGCATAGCCGACGGTATTGTTGAATATTTGAATCTTCTTGGCAAAATAACCGCGATCACCGTGCGGGACAATACCGATTCGGGCACACCGAAATACCTCGTAAAACTCCGGAAATACCCTCAAAAGCTCCGCTTTCTTTCTGTTCGCAGACAACGGATAATTCTCGTCGTACTGCTGCATGTACCCGCCAAGCCCAAGCACTGCGCCTAACAGGCCAAACAAAGCGACTTTATGAATATGGCTGTAAGTAAAATAAGCATATACATTGACGTCCGGCTTTTTAAAAAATGCCGTCTCGCCTTTCAACTCAAATCGGAGCGCACGCATGGCATCCCCCTTAACGTTAAATTTCACGTACCGCAGCAAGCTGCCCTACAGCTCAGTCCTGCTGAACAGGTTGTAACGCCGCAGCCCCTCCGCATTCAGTCGAACCTCTGCAGCATAAGGATTCACATAAAGCTCGACACATTCAATCTGCTCCTGAATCGCAGCAAGCAGCGGGGAAATAGCGCTCAAATCGTATACGGTTCCGGGCAGCTCTCCCGCATGGCCGTCTTCCTTATAGACGCGAACATAGGAATCCAGGCTCGGCAAATACGTCCGGGCGTTCTCCTTAAACACAATGAACAGACCAAACGCATTCTCGCAACCTGCCTTACTGTTCGTGTTCAGCGCCGTTGCCCCGGTTAGGGCGCCTTCTTTAAAAGCTTCGTACGCTTCCTCCGTATAACCTTCAAAACCGTCCATCCCCTGAAGTCCGATATATCCATCATAGTGGGTCGGATTGACCGTGAACGGATAAATGTAGTGCGCCTCATTCACGGTTGTTTTTTTCCCGATCGTTGTGGCGTCTTTGTCTTCACTCTTCTCGTTGGAATTGCGGAAAGGCGACAGAATATCCTGCACCTCGACGTTCGAATACGCATATTTATTAAAGCCCTGCCCGATCTGCACGGCTCCGGTCAAGCCCAGATTTTGCCCTTCAATCGCAAACGTCGCTCCGAAATTCATCACATCGATGCAAGAGAACAAACGCTTCAACACAGTCGTCGAATCCTTGGACACCTCTTCATTGAACAAATGCTGGTAGCGCTCTTTTAAATCGCGGGGCTGCATTTTCTCGCCCTCTTTACCCTTGCCCAATTTGTACGAACGAATATACAGCACCTGCTCCCCCTGCTCCTGCCACAGCCGTTTGATACTGTACTTCAAAGCCTTATCGCTGCCAAAAATAATTCCATCGCTCGTAGTCTTGGGAAGCCCTGTAAAATCCGCATTCCAATTCGCCATCCTGCTCACTATGCCTACCAATCCGATTACCCGTTTTGACCGTTTTGCCATCGAAATTTCACTCCTCTTCCTTTTTCTCGTACATCAAATTAACCGCAAAAAGCCCCGCCAACAGCAGCTCGCGCGCATCTTCTTCACTGTCCTGCTCCGTTTCATAGCCTATGATCATCGCAAAAGCCGCATTAAACTTCCGATAATCCAGCAAAATTTTATGCTTATACAGCATGTAAGCTTCTTTCAGCCTGTTTTTCAGCTGCCTGCTGGTTCTAGCCCGCAAGAACGGCTCATACATATTTCCTTTCTTTTCCTTCGCCTCGGATTGACTTATTAAATACCGGGCCAGTTGCCCCGCCAAAAAGTAAAATTCCCCGTCATTTGCACAGCTTGCCACCGGTTCGTCTGCGGTCAATTTCGCACGCAGGGAAGCTAGGATATGCGGGATACGATCCGCCATGCTTCCGCCTCCTTCATTTCTCAATATTTTATCAATGGATAATCGCAAATTCATAGCATCAGCCAGGTTTGTCCAACGCACCGATTCCACATAGAGCAGCTGTTCTTCCAGCAAACGCAGCGTTACTTTGGCAAACATTCCGCGCAGCGTCAACGTCGTGCCTTTTGCAAACCAATCGTGAAAAGCTTGCCGGCTTTGCAGGAACAGAGCGGCCATCACGCTGGTAAATTCTTTCGTTTTTACATCGGGCTCGTTAAATAAGAACTGTCCGTTCATCCGTCCGCGGAAAAAATAGCTGCTGATCGTTTGCTGCAAAAGCTCGGCATTTTGAATCGGCTCATAATATTTCGGAAACCATGCTTGTTCCTCGCTCTGCTCCTTGTCCTTCACCCGCAGTTCAAGAACATTCAGCCATTCTACCTCCACATCGACCCCGGCCGGAAAAGGAACATTTTCGAAGCTGTACAGTTCGTTGTAGCCGCCGTCCATGTACACATGAAACGTACCTTCAAGCCGCGTTCGATTGCCCTGCATAAAACCGGATTCATAGCCAAGTTTGTTCACTCTGTACTTGCGATAAGCCAAAGCCAGCCACTCGGTGGTTTCCTTCGCCAGCAAAGCTTGCCCCAGTGGAACGCGGTCGGGTGCTTCTATACGCATCGTTTTATGCTCCAAAAAAGGCTTCTTGCTATTCATCGTCATATCATAGCCCGGAAGCCCGACAAGCTCGCCGGCTACAATTTGGTTGTAATCATTGCTGTTATATACTTTCGGGATCAGGTACAGGTCGAATTCGTAAGCGTAGACTTGCTCGCAGGAAGGGGATTCTGAGTTGAGAGGATCATCGAGGGTGAAAAATAGCTTCACGTAATTTTTGAATGTTAGTGTCCGGATAAAATCCGCTAGCGGCTCGGCATTATGCTCGTACCATTGCGTTACTTGTTCCAGCCATCGGCTGCGGACAGGACTTTCCAAATAGTTCAGCGCCCCGGCGTAAACGGTATCCTGAAAAAAGCTTATAGGGTCTTTATCGTTGTCTTTGCCCGGAAACAGTTCGTTCCACTTTTGCCGAATAGGCTCTGCGCTCACGGCATTCAAATATCTTTCAATATTTTCCGACATGCTGAATTTGGCATCCTTCTTCTCTCCCAGAAACACATCCCGCTTGACGAAAAGAGCGAACGGATTATTGCTGTGCACCTGCTTTTTGCCGTCGACAGCTTTATTCATATCGACCAGAGAACTCAAGTAATCCCTTTGCTTGAACCAGTTCAGCAAATCCGCTTTGGACGGTTCTTCCTCTTTGGCGCGAATGATCAGATGATTGTGCTCGAACAACGCGGATTGCTCCGCCCAACTCTGTTCCGGGTTCAACCGAACATAAAGCCCTTCCTTCAGCTTGTAATTGTTCTGGATCATATCGGGAAATTCGCGTTTCGCCATAGCAAAAGACGCTGCCAAATCTTTGATCATGCCACTCACCTCCTTAGCGCTGGACGATTATTTAGCCAGGCAGAATCCGGCTCCTACGGAGCTTGATTTTTCTCCAGCCCCGCTGCCCAAAACGATCTGCGCCAATTTCTGCGAGAACGGGTCGTCATGGACAAAAAGCCGCAGCTTATTGCCAAGCAGCTTGCGGTCTTTGTAACGCAATGCGATGGGCTTGCGATTCTCTATTCGTATGCCTTGAATAAACGATTGCACGGCCTGTCCCTCCGCGTGAGGGTCAAGGCTTCTCAACTTCTTCTCGGCGTTCGCATGGAGCTGCTGCAGCAAAAGCTCGATACTATTCTCCTGCAGCCAAGGCTTATGAGCGATGGTCACGATTACGGGGGTGATGCTGATCATTTCCGTAATGTGCGGCAAGCGCTTCGAGCGCTGCTCGCTGCTGATCAACTGAAAATAGGCGTTCTCACGGCATTGCTGCAAACAGTTTCTCATACGGTTGATCGTATCTCGCAGCGGACTGCGTACCGTGAGGATATAAACCCGGCCCTGCCGGTAAACCCCATCCTTCTCAATGGGATACAAGCTGCTGAAAGCGAGATGCTTGTAATCTCTGTCATAATGGGTTTCCTTGAAGCCATCGTCTGACAGCTGCGCCTGATGAAGCCAATGTCCGATGTGTTCCTGTATGTCCAGGTGATGTGAGGATTGTTTTAAAAGAAGCGTGATTCTAAGCTCTTCATACATCTTGCTTCACCTCTGTTTCCATAATTGCCTGTTGAGATTTACTGTAAAAGGCTATATACTTCTGGTAATAACCTTAACACGCGCTACATATGTGTCTTGAAATAATTACATTAACGCGTACCACGCTATATTCAACCGTAACGCTTATGCGTATTCCCCCTTTGATTAATTCCTTTTTATGGAACAAAACAACAATATCATACAATGGTAAGATATGTAAATGTCAAATTATATTAAATCATAAAAATATTTTAGAAAAGAAAAAACAGCCTCGCGGCTGCCTCAAAATTTGTTTTTTGGTAATTGGGTCAGGGAGATAACCGGCCTTTCGGTAAAGCTTGCCCGGTAAGTGAAAGCCGATAACAGCGCGCAGAAAACCTGTCAAGGCGCTTCTTTCAGCTCCTTGATGCTCTTGCGCTGCAAATTTACAGGCCTCCCCCTATGAGCCGCAATTCCTGCGTAAACAACACATCAGCCGTTCATGAAAGGCTTGGCTAAACCGAAAAAGGGCAACCAGATATTTATGCAAGAACGCGGTTTCAATACACATAGTGTTACGGTTAAATTCCGCGGGTTCTTGCCGGCCTGCCTTCGATTCTCCTGTTTCAATACACGTAGTGTTACGGTTAAATTTGATAACGACTATCTCAAGTACCAAGGCGCGGAGTAGTTTCAATACACGTAGTGTTACAGTTAAATTCATTTCGCCAAACATGAATTCCATCCCAAAACTAGGTTTCAATACACGTAGTGTTACAGTTAAATTATCTCGAATAGCAATAACCCCGACCTGAATAAGTGTTTCAATACACGTAGTGTTACAGTTAAATCGCAGAGGACTATATTTTCCAAAGAAGAGTAACCAAGTTTCAATACACGTAGTGTTACGGTTAAATCGAATTTGGTCACAGGAACTTGCGTGCTTTTGAGAAGTTTCAATACAAGTAGTGTTACGGTTAAATGGTTAAGATCGTCACAAATTCTTTTTCTTCAGGAGTGTTTCAATACACGTAGTGTTACGGTTAAATAGGAACTATTCTATCATCACTGGAACGGCCTGCCGGGTTTCAATACACATAGTGTTACGGTTAAATTATGGCGGGGCAGCTCGGGCTACCGCTGGCACAATTGTTTCAATACACATAGCGTTACGGTTAAATGTCTCCACGCCATCGTGCGGGTCGATGCGGCCAGCTAGTTTCAATACACATAGTGTTACGGTTAAATTATGGCGGGGCAGCTCGGGCTACCGCTGGCACAATTGTTTCAATACACATAGTGTTACGGTTAAATGACGAGTTCGTGCAGCGGAAATGCCTTCGACAAGAAGTTTCAATACACGTAGTGTTACGGTTAAATTGGCTCTTTTCAGCATTCTATAGCACAGATACGCGCGTTTCAATACACGTAGTGTTACGGTTAAATAAGAGATTGAGGGCATACACCTTTTTCTGTGATGATGTTTCAATACACGTAGTGTTACGGTTAAATTGCTTTTGTTTTCGGGCTTTTCCCGAACAGTCCGTTGTTTCAATACACGTAGTGTTACGGTTAAATCAACAGGAACGGTGACTATTGGGGATTCGGGTACGTGTTTCAATACACGTAGTGTTACGGTTAAATAAGGCGAGGGTAAACGATGAGTGAAGCAGCAGCCGGTTTCAATACACGTAGTGTTACGGTTAAATGTACAAAGAGAGAGGGAGGAGAGAAGCCTTCCGGGGTTTCAATACACGTAGTGTTACGGTTAAATCGGGATTCGGTATGTTCTTAGGTGGGCGAAATATATGTTTCAATACACGTAGTGTTACGGTTAAATGCCCTTTCTTTTTGCGTGAAGAAGCGTATGGCGTGTTTATGAATAAATGGTTACGTCAAGCGTATCGAGTACTCAAGCCGGGACATCACCTTTACGTTTTTATCGATTGGAGAATGTATCCGCACGTTGCACTTTGGACACGGAATGCCGGTTTTGTAATAAAAAACTGTATAGTTTGGGATAAGGTAAACATGGGGCTAGGTTGGCAATACCGATTTAGGCATGTACTAGGCGATACTCGCTATGCCGCCTGTATAGCCCAAGTTTTCGGAGGAGCTAATGCTCCTCCGTCAAGGATTAGTCCAAATTGTTTGTCGTGACGTTGTGACCGGCATTATCAAGGCCAATTTGCCGACCCGCGTTTACGGAAAGGAGGTCTATCATATTGGAGGCGCCGCCTCTTCGCCTAACCCCTGAGGATAATACCTATACAAAAATAGGAATAAAAAAAGCGGAAAACCCTGTCATAGCATCAAAGAATCACTGGTAATTCATAGAGCTCATTTAGGTTGCTAGCATCGCTAGTGGCGAAGAGCCTCATAGATCATGTCGAGGCAACGGTGAAAGCCATGATTGTTTTATAACGACAGCATTCATTTCACTTCAACTTTGAAAACAAAAACAACCCCACCTTCTGGCCATTGAGCATTGTAGCTATAGGTGTGAATTCCGTTGGTATACGGAACAAGAATTTCATTTTTTGTATTGTCTAATACAATTACATCTTTTTCATTGAGAACTTCATGGATACTGCCCATTTTTTTTGGCTTACTGTCAAACGAAAATATAATTTTTGAATTAGGGGGTACGATAGTAGGTTCGATTTTCATTTCTATTGCTGATGAATCGCCATACTCGTTTTCACCTCTCCAATGGTATGTAAAAACTTTAACTGGAATCTTAGTATCAGTATTTTCAACATAAGCCGTAGAAGTAGGCATAGGATTGTTACTAAATGTGCTACAAGCGCAGAGTGTTGAAATTAAGGAGACATATATAATAAATAACATCACTCTCATTAGCTTATACAGCTCCTTTGTTAATAAACGTAATAAGGAAAGGGAAAATCCCTTTCCTTTGATAAACAGTCAACTTTATCTTAGAACAGTCATTTCTCCAGCTTGAATTTTCGCTACAACACGATCTTGCAAGGTTTGATCTGATGTCCATAGAATACCATCAGTTATGATATTCCAGCAGTCTCTACCTTTTTCATTATTGTGCAAATCCATCTGTGTATGTTGAAGACCAGTGAAACCGTCAAAAATAGTGGTATTGTAATTCGGATCGTCGTGAATCTCATGAGCGGATGCCCATACATATGCTGATGGTTTGTTAATATATTTGCACATTAAAGCATTCCAAATGGCGTGACGGAATGCATCTCTTTGAGTGCCATTCCCATGTTGGTTACTATAAATACTGTTTTCTTCGTAGCTGACAGCTTTGTCTCTACAATAATTTACAAGCAACGCCTGACCAGGAGTTGTAATGACTAGCGCCTTTTCAGCGTCTGTTAACGCCTTCCATTGAGCAACATATGGGTCATACCATGCACGAGCGCTAAAGGATTTTTGATCAAATTGTTGAGTTATATCAGAAACTGTCAACTTGGGATTATCTCTTTTTAAATTTTCAATCTCTTTAAATAATTTTATATCTTCTGCATTAAAAGTCAAATCCTTATATAAGGGATTATTAAGAACTTCATCGACGGTTAGGGATTTTTGCTTTTGTACATCGCTTGGTGAAGTAGCATTTTTTTCGTTAGATTCAGCAAAAGCAGACATAGGTGCGACAACACTTGCTAACAACATTGCGACAGAGGATAAAGTAACGATTGATTTTTTCAACTTCATAGTACATTTCCTTTTTTAACCAGAATAGGAATTAAATATATCATTATTTTTATGCAAATAATGGAAAAACGTGTCGAAACTATGTGTATTTTCTGTGAACGTCTGTCTCTTGAGATAACCATTGCAAACTATATAGGTTGGGATCGATGAAGTGAAATCAGAACTAATGCCGCAGCAGAGGCTGGAAGTGATTAAAGAGCTCAAACAAACACAAACCGATAAACGACGATAACGAGGCATTGCTTTTGGTTTTATTGCTCAACTCCCAAATCCCCTCCGAAGCCTTACTGCTCTAAGGCTCGCGCTGTATATCGCTCCATTGCCGGTTGGGAAAAAAGCTGCAGTAGCATGGGTTCCTGATTATGAAGACGAACTCCGCGAAAGACCGACTTCTTTTTCAGCGTCTCCCATTGGTTGCAATAAAGGGACCGTCTTACTGCGAAGACGATTCCCCTTGCTTCTCAGCATCGTTCTGAACGGGCTCTGCGGGCTTCCTGCGGAACAGCCTTTTCACCAAAGAACCTATGGCTCCGATAGCGATCAGGGCGACGAACCAGAACTTTTTGACCAAAACGAGGAGTACACCGATCAGACCCACTTTTTTCGCTACCGCAAGCCCGGCTCCGCCCAAAATGAGCCCGGTCAGGCCGTACTCCGCCACCTTATCTTTCGCAGCGTCGAAATCCTCGTACCGCTCCCCCGTTTTGATCGCCAGCTTCGGCAAAATTTGCTCGTTCAATATTTTTTTGTCCTCTTCCCGGTGCTGCGGGTCGGAGACGAGAACGGCCGAGATCGTGCCTTTTCGCGTCAGCAGGCGGACGTTGTAGTTGAGCAGCTCTTCTTTGTTGTCATCCTCAGCCAGCAAGGACCAGGTCAAATTGTGCGTCTTGGCATCGTAAAACGGCTCAATATCCCAACCTTTCACATAAATACGCTCGCCCGCCTGCCGCTCCTTGTTCGCTTCCTCGGTTCCTTCTTTATAGCTTTTCAAAATCGCTTTGGCGTCGATCTTCTCTTTTTCGGCATCCTTGATGTGGCCGGTTTCTTCATATCGGAAAATCACGGCCCACGTTTGCTTTTCATCCACCGGAAAAATGCTGCCAAGTTCATTGCCCGTCGGCGTTTCGTGATTTTCTTTTTTCATTTTGATCGTGTCCGCCGCATTCAGAAATACAAAATCTTTGCTAAGATCGACCTCCGCCATGCTCTTCAAATCAACCTTTTTGCCGCCTTCAATCCAGTTGTAGGTCGTCTCTGCAGAAGCACCGCCACCGCCTGTCAAAACCATACAAAATGCCAAAACCAAACCAGCCAATCGTTTCTTCATGTTGTTGCCTCCAAAGTATGTAGTTTAAAAATTCCAACCAGGGCCTTAGTGCAGCAAAAATCGCAGTTTTTTGTAAAGTAAATCATACACCAAGTGTAGGACAGATCCTGAGTTGAACTGTCACATGTCCCAATGACCTATATTATCTTATTTCATAGAGTAATTCTGTGAGAATTTTAACATTTTTTCCGGTTGCTAGATTACTAGGCGCTCAAATCCCTTTCTACTAAAGGGTTTTACTTATTTTATAATTTTTTACAAAGAAGTGAATGAGTACTCGCCGAAAATAGCATTCAGCGTTCCACTCTGCCAGATTAGCTAAAAGAAGGGCACTGCATGCAGCTCCCAGCGCGCGGTGCTGCGCTGCATGACGGTGGTCGGTCGACCACATTTTGCCGTCAAAGATGGCGCAGCCGTTCATTAAGCGGCATGGCAAACGAAAAAGCCTGCGATTGTGCAGGAATTATCGATGAAAATGAGTCTGGACCCGGGTATTCGATGAAAAAGCTGCACTTTTGCAGGAATTATCCATTGCCAGCATCTCCAACGGGCAAAAGGATGCACTTTTGCAGGTTTTCCTCCGCGCTGCCAAGTGGATGAGCGCCTCTAGCGGGCAAATTGTTAAATTGCCTCGCATCACTCGGTTTCGCCGCTAAACCCGGGGTTCTCCTACCCCGCCCCGCCTGCCTGCGCCGCAACCGCCTCCCGCCGCAGCGCCGGCGGATCGTTCCATACTGTGCTCGGAATCTCGCGCCTTAGCACCGGCATGACCTCGGCCGCAAATCGCTCGACTTGCTCGCGCTGCTCCGCTTCGCTCAACCCGTCCACGCTGATGCTGAGCACTTGATGCCCGTACGCATCATGGTAATTCAATATTTTCTCGATTACGCTTTCCGCGCTGCCGACCAACGACGGGCCGTTTTTGATGTTGTCCTCGAGGTCGATGAACGGCGATTGATTATGCTGCGCGGATGCCGTCGAATGAAAAGCGTCGTAATAGGGGCGAAATCGGCGGATCGCCTCCTCGTCGGTATTCGCCAGGTACAAGCTGCCGCAGCCCGCGCCGACGATCGCATTCCGGGGATCGTGCCCGTAGTAAGCCAAGCGTTCCCGGTAATGATCGATCAGGGCCTTATACTTGCTTTGAGGATGAAAGCTGTTGGATGAGAAAATCGGCTCGCCGTATTTGGCGGCAAGTTCGGTGGAAAGCGTGCTGGACGCGCTGCCGTGCCACACCGGGATCTGCTGCTGAAACGGACGCGGCTGCGTGGTCACGTTATCGAGCGGCGCCCGGTAGCGTCCCTGCCAGCTGACGTTTTCCTCATTCCACAGCCGCTTGAGTAGCGCATAGCGTTCGGCCAGAGATTCCCATTGCTCCTCCTCGGCAATGCCAAAAAGCGGATAATGGCGCGGATCGTTGCCTTTGCCAATGATCAACTCCAGCCGCCCTCCCGAGAGGTGATCGAGCGTCGCGTAATCCTCGGCCACCCGAACCGGGTCGAGCACACTCAGAACCGTCACCGTAGTCAGCAAACGGATCCGGGAAGTTTTGGCTGCGACGGCCGTCAGGACGACCGGCGGCGCGGAGGACAGGAACGGCGCGCCGTGCCGTTCGCCGACGCCGTAAGCTTCAAAGCCGAGCTCCTCGGCAAGGACCGCCTGCTTCAGCACATTTTGAAATTTTTGCTGCGTCGTCAAAGTTTCCCCGGTCACAGCGTTCCGAATATTCATCATCAGACTGAACAGTGCGAATTTCATCTTTCGTATTCCTCCTCCAAAATGGCAGCGCTTGATCCATATTCAACTTTTCAACCGCAATTCATTTAAATCATATAATTCATATCGATAAAGTATGATTTACTCCCCAAATATTCTAACACCTAAGGCTGCCACTCGTCGAATAGAGTTTTTCTATTACACGCCTGCGCTTTTCCGCACCCGCACTTGAGCTTTGGCGCCGGTCGCAATGCTGCAAAGCGCACAACAAAAAGTCCGCCCGATCTCCACGCAGCCGCGGGAGGTTTGGCAGACTTTTTATTTACTATTCACCCGGACATTGCTACACGAACAGCTCCATCTGCTTGACGTCCCCCAGTCTTTCCAGGGAAATTGGCGCATGATCGCGGAAATAAGCATGGTTAATTTCTTTTTCTTTGGTCATGACCAGCTTGTTTCCGCCGGCAACCTGCCTGAGTCTGCAGCTAAAGACGACCGGGAAGTAGTCTTTCAGAAACTTGCCTTCGGCGTGGGCCGTAAGGGCAATGATCTGGAAGCCGAGCTGCTCGGCGATAAAAAATACGGGACTCAGCACGTGATCGCTGGAAGCCTTGCCGAAAGGATTGTCCAGAATGACGGTACGGTGCCTTTTCATATTCGCCTGGATATGCTGGCGCTTCTCCGCGACATAATTGAGCAGCCCCAGGAACAGCGTCATATTCTTGCTCCATTTTTCACCGCCCGACCAATTGTTCGACTGCTCCCACGAGAAAGAAGCCTTCGTCACGTTATTCTCGTTCGTCACTTTCCGGCACGATACTTTCATCGGCCTTTCCTGTAAAACGATTTGCAAAAGCTGCTTGGTATCCAGCCACTTTTCAATCTCTTTGCGAACCGCAGGCTTTACCTCCTGCCCGATATCGTCCCGGTAATGGGCTTTTTCCAACTCGGCCAGAATCCATTCCAGATGTTTGCGCAGATGGTCTTTAGCCTCAAGTTCATCCCATTCCGGTATATGAAACGAGTAGACCAGCTTCCAGTGATCCTCGACTTTCACTTTCGTTTTGTTCGGGATATCTCTAAGCTCCGAAGCGATCAGCTTGAGGTGGCTGTGCACATGGATTATGTACTGCTCCAGTTGTTGATTATGGGTGCGCATCGTCTCTTCCGCGACATGGTTGACGCGTTCGATTCTGCTGTGCATTTTTTGCTGAAACAGCGTCGCCTCCTGGTAGCTGTCTTTTTGCTCAACGCCCTGCTCGGCCATTTCTCTCAGCTTCACATCTTTGACGTGCTTCCGGCAAAAGTCAACGAAATGGGCTCTCGCCTTTTTGACAGATGCTTGTTCTATTTCCAGTCCGTCCATAGCGGTGGTCAGCTTGGTCAATGATTTACGGGCAATGGCCATCCTGCCATAAGGGAAATCCGCTTTCGCCTCCTGCGTCATTAGCGCCGCCTGAATGAGCGGATTTTCAAATCCGTGCATGACTTTGTACTGATTGAAGTATTGAATGACCTCTTCGATCTCGCTCAATTGTGCTTGAACCCGGGCATAAAGCTGCTGCAAGCCCTGCTGCTGCTCCTTTAAGCGCCGGTCCTCGATTTGAACCTGCTCCTCCACCGCATGCAGCGCTTCATGAAAGACTATCGGCTGCTGCCCGGAATGGGCTTCGGCATACTGCTCGATCAACAGCTCAACCCTTGCCGCCTGCTCATTGCGCTCCTTTTCGATACGGCCGAAATCTCGCTTTTCCCGCACAAGCCGGGCTTCCTGATCTCTAAGCTCGCCGAGCAGCGCCGACATCTGCTCTTCGCCTGTCGCAGAGAACGAGAGCTCCTCGTCCAGCTCCAGATCGGCCTGCTCCAGGCGGAGCTTGTTCATTTCCTTTTCCAGAGAGGCGCTGCTGGTTCTGGCATGGTTCCAATCCGCTTCAAGCCGCTGTCGTCCCTGAGAAATACGATGCAGCTTAAGGTGCAGGTCTTTCCTTTCATTTTTTAACCAATCCAGACTATGATCCGCCGGAATCGGCTGCACATCAAGAACCTCACTATACAGCTCCTGGCCTTGAAGACTCGCCTTTTCCATTTTCAAATAGGTCATTCGCTCTTTGGCGGATTCGAGCATCTGCTTGACATGGTTCATAGAGCGCCGGCTGCTGCTCACTTTGCTTTGCAGCCCGCCGGCTTGCTCGGTCAGCTCATCGATAGCCAGACTGTACGTACCGATTTCTTTGCCCAGATCGAGATATTTTTGCCCTTTCTCAATCCATTGCTGGAGCTGAACCATCTCATCCTTCTGTTCGTCCATCATTTTACTGTGCTGATCCATCGTATGCTCAGCCAGCCGAACCGATTGCTTGAGCGCATCCTCCCGGCTCTCCAGCTCGCGAACCTGTTCGCGCCCCAGTCCAACCTGCTTTTCCATCTCTTGTACGGCTTCAAGCGGGTATGCGGCAATGAAGCGGCTGAACGCCGTCTGCAGCTCCGAAACGCGCTGCAATTCCTGTTCCTTGGCCTGTCTTGCTGTCAGCACCTCTTCGCCTTCGCGGGAAACGGCTTGCTTCCAGCTCGCGAATACCGCGGCATCCGCGTTCTCACGCCAATGCTGCGGTTCAATCCAAGCTTGCTCTGCCGCGGCGACCGGCATTTCCAAATTGGCAAGGCGTGAGGCCTCCTGCGAAGAGATGATCTGGATCGGAAATTGCATATCCTCCGCATGGTGAAGCAATTTGTTCGTCAATTGGGCGACTTCCCCTTCAGTCGTGATCAAGGTCACGGACCAGAGAGGATGAAGCGACGCCTGCTGTGTCAAGCCTATGCCTTGCAAGTACTGAATGCCTGTCTCCAGCAGAGAGAACTGATTTCTCCATTTATCCAGCAATCCCGCCACGTAGACGTCCGCGAAAAAAGTATGCTGGCCGCTGTAGTCATCGATATAGCGAAAAGCGAGGCGCTCTTTGAGCAGGTAGGCTTCCTTTTCCAAGCGCAGCTTCTCGATATCGTCGTTCAGTTGTTCTTCAATGGAGCTCTGCTTATCGTAAACCGACGCGAGTCTTCCCCATGACGGCCTGTACATGGCAAGCTTCGCCAGCAAAACTCGATGCTCGTTCTTGAAAGCCTCCAGATTCCGCTCAAAGCCGGCGCGTTCCCCGTAGGCTTGCTTGAGGCTCAGGCCGATTTGCTCAAGCTCCCTGCCGCTCACCTCCTTGCCTGAGGCCAATTCCCTGTTTTTCTGCACAAGCAGGACGTTGCTGTCATCCAATTTTTGATAACGCTGAATCCACTCCTTGAGGCTTCCTTCCATGTTTTGGGCAGCGGGATTCGCCAGTACGTTTTTGCGCAGCATGTCTCTGTCCTTCTCGCGCGCCTGCACGATGGACCTGTGTTCGATGATGCGGTTATTCAAGTCCTCCAATTGCCCGATCAGCTCTTCCAGAAGCGCTGCTTCCAGGCGCATTCGCTCCTCATGGGCGGCCGCATCCTGCTGAAGCTTCGCTTCTTCAAGCTGCCACTCCCGCTCCATGTTCATCATCAAGCCGCGAATCTGCCCGCTGTTCGTTTCCCATGCCGCTTGAAGCTCACCTTCCTCTTTGGTGCTCCCGAACTGCTCCAGCTCGCGCTGCAAGTAGCTCATGCGCTCCTCCGCCTGCTTCCATTGCTGCTTATAGTCAGCCAGCCGCAGGGAATAGTAGCGCTGCTTGGCGGCTCGAACCTGCGTCACGATTCGTTCCACTTCATCTTCGGCCATGTTCAGCTTCGTTTCCAAAGCGGACTGCTCTTGCTGCTGCTTCGCGATATGAAGCGACTCTCTTCGTTGGGTCAAGAGCTGCTGCTGCCGCTCGCACTCCGACATTTGATTGCGCAGTTGAATCAGCTTTGCGGATTCTTCCTCTTTCTGCTCGCCCGCTAACAGCCAATAAGCTTTCGCCTCGGCTTGAGCGGCGGCGTACTCCTGCTGCTTGGCGTCCGATTTGGCAAAAATGTGCACATACCTGTCCAATTCAGCAAGAATTTTTTTATTTTCTTCGATCTTTTCTTTGAGTTCTTTATATTTTTTGAAGCTGTCTCTGTGGGATTCAAAGGCATCGGCAAACTCGCCCTGTTCGTATCCCGCCATGGCATCTTCTACCGTCGGGATCAGCAGGCGGTCAAACAGTTGGCTGGTCGTTTTGCACTCGTCAAAAAAACTCTCCACACCGCCCTCCGAGCCGTTGATCTTGGCGATGCGTTCCCATTCCGAGGCAATAATATGGTAATCTTTTTCCAATAATTGCTTGTACTCTTTGATCGTGGCAGGCAGATTGGCGTTCATCCGTTTGGACGTCATGCTCTGATAGTAGTCATAAATCTCGCCTTTATCCGCCGCCCGAAGCTTGCCTGCGCTTTCTTTAACAAAAGGAATCCGATCAATCGCATCAGGGTCGAGCGCCGGATAATCGTACAAATAGCGGTACGAATCCAGACCGGTTGACGTGAGAAACAAACTGACGCAAGTAACGACGTATCTGCGCGGCCTTTCGCTCAGAATCCACTCAATCGCAATGTGAGCGGGGCCATTTTCCAGACTCAGCGTATCCTTCATCTTCCGCCCGGCAAGATCCGCATGCGGGAGCACAGCCTGCATCGCAGTCTGTATAAAAACCGTCTTGCCGCCGCCATTTTCCAGCAATATCGCTCCGTTATGTCCGTCAAAATGAAACATTTCGTCGTTGTACCGCTTGTTGCCATCCTCATAGACGACATTGGTGAAACGTATTTTAGATATGGCCGGCATGACCGCTTCCCTCCTTATCTTCAGCATCGAATTGGTATAGAAACTCCAAAATACCGCGATTATACTCCAATTCCATGAAATATCGCTGCACAATCACTTTCGTCTTTTCCGTCACCGCGACTTCCTGATTGCCGATATCGGATACCAGTTCCTGCGCGACGAGAAATTTCCGCACCGTATCCATAAAGCTCACCCGGCTGATCGTATTGCCGCTTTGCCTGGAGGCCGTTTCCTTAATATCGTCCATAGCGCTCCATTTTTCAATCAAAGACGTCCAGTTGTAGGAAAATTCCCGCTCCATCTCTTTGAGCTCGGCCTCAGGATGCGTCTTCAGCAGTTCGATGCGCTCATTCACAAGCGCTGTCCATTCATCCAGCCCGATAAAGCTTCGGGTCGGTTCCATCGTTTGATAGCTGTCGTAGAAAGCGCCGATCAGCACAATGATGCTCACATACATCAGATACAGATCGGCATTGACGGCGTTAGCCCGCAGATAGGTGCGTTTGAGCGTATCATTGTTGATATGAAAAGGCGATAACCGCGTTTCCGGAATCATATGCAGTTGTTCTCCGGCAATAATCGTCGCGCAGTCGACCTCGCGGGCGAATTGATCGACCAAGCCGCGCACCGCGTCATCCGCCATGTATTCCTGAAGCCACTCCTTCCCCACCGCGCTGTCGCGGGCAAGCAGCGTATAGATGCGAAAAGCTCTCATGATTGTCCCGTTATCAAGCTCCATTGTCGGTATCTCCCCATACAATCTGCATATTCTGAATCGTAAACCTGTCGTTGACATGAATCGCATCCTGCTGCTCGGTCACGATCAGACAGCGATTTCCGAGAAGCGCGTACATATCATCCAGCCACGCACCTTGCGCTTCGCTCTGCTGCGCCTCGCTATCGCCCGCCTGAAGCGGACTTCTTTGGTGCAGGTAGATCCAAAAATCATAAAACGAACGCTCGTGAAGCAGCCGCGCATGCTCGCCCGTTTCAAAGCCGCTGATGAACTGCTTTAATTCGGCTCTGCCGCTTTCGCTTTCTTCCATCAGCTGCAGCAGCTGCTCCATGAGCAGCTTGTACAGCTTCTGCTGGACCGCATGATAACGCAGCTCATCGCTGTCCCCGCCAATTTCCAGAAACTTGTCGTCCCGCTCCTGCCCGTTCCCGTCTTCCACAACATTTTGCTCAGCCCACACGGTCAGCAGCGACCACATCTTCGTCTCCTGAACGGGAAGGAACGGAGCCAGCACGCCCTTCATCGATTCCAAAGGCAACGGCGTACTGAAAATCAACGAACCGATATCCTGGTCAAAATTAAAGGAATCCAGTCCGGTGTAGTACAGCGATTCCTGAGCGGCGCCTAATGCATGCGATTTCAGCGCCATGCTTTGCTGGAAAAGGATCGAATGCTCGCCATGCACCATCTCCAGTTCGTTGGATATGCGCAAAATTAACTCATAAGGCCGCTGATCCGCCTGCCTGACCGTTTCCGCCTGGACGCGGTCCTTCGTCTCTTTCACAAACTGGCGCAATTCCTCGAATTCGTCGTTCTCCATGTGCAGCCGAAGATAAATATCTTCAAGCAGACTTTTATAGCGTCCGAACGTGTCCTCCGACACAATGTTTCTTTTCAACTCATGCTCCAGCTTGACCATCCGCTCCTGCAAAGCCTCTACGTCGATGCGCATTTCATTAATTTGCCGCAAAGCGCCTTCGAACTCGCCTTTTTCCAATTGTTTGCGCAGCACCAACTGATGAATCGACAGCTGAAACTCCGAGTAAAATTCCTTGGTCGCAAAAATAAGCTCCAAACCGTCGTCGTCGAGTGTATAATATTGGGTATTCGTTTTCAGATCGAAAGCATTCGCTTTCAAAATCGAAATGTAAATATGATCCTGCCGCCCGGTCTCCCAATTCATGAAAGAAAAATCCCGTTTCTTCCCTGTCGCAGGCCGAAAGATCTGAATGATCTGCCTGGCCAAATCCTCGAATCCGTCATCGTCCAAGTCGATAAAAATTCCCGTCGTTTTCAACAGAAACTGAGCCAGGTCTTTGACGCCCGCCTTGTTATTGCGCATCAGCTTCTGCTCGAAGAAATAAAGCAGCGTCAGCAGCCCAAGCTCCATGAAATCAATCGGCTTGTTTTGCCGATCCGTCTGCCGTTTCCGCTGCAGCTCGTAGAGCGGGTCAAACAGCGCCAGCTTGGTCATGCGTTCCCTGAACCCGGAAACGATCTGCCCGATTTCTACGTAATCCATTGCGTGTTCCTCCATATTGCGCAAAGCTCTTGCGTATGTAATATTTCCTGCGGGTAGTAGCCTCCGGCAGCCAAACAATCGCTTATCAAAACCTGCTCCTCCGGGGAGAAGTGGCGCATAAACGCTTGAACAGCCTCTTCATGATCCCGTTGATTCTCTTTGCCTAAGGCAAAGCTCCTCGCAAGGCATGCCCGGTAAAAAGGCAGCGCCGGATTCGCCGGTGAGCCGAACCATTCAAGCACGCGCCCGCTGAGCATATGCCAAATGGCCATCCCTTCTTTATCGATATCGCCAAAATAATAGAATTGATGTGCGGCATCCCTAAGCGGCAGCTGCATAGGAAGCAGCTCGATGCTTTTGGCAATGCGGTAGCCGCCGCCAAAAATCAGCGTCGTAAACGGGACATCCGGCAGTGCTTGCAGCAATGCCAGGTAGGTCGTTTTATTTTCGACGATAAGGTGCCTGTGCACAGCGTTTGCTATGCAGCCCGGATTGACCGCCATCATCAACGGGTCGGCGGCGGGAATAATATGAAGCTTATCCCATAGCCCCGTTCGGATCAGCAGCTCTTTTCCCTGCTTCTCCGTTATCCACTTCTCATCGCCGACAAGCTCAAAGCTTCGCTCCGGAGCCGGTACGGGAGTCTGGGGCAGCGCGTGCCTTTTCAAATAACCATCTATGCGTTCAATATAGGGCCAGTCTTGCTGCCAATCGCTTGGCTCCAAAGCATAATAGGCATCCAACCCGATTAAAGAATGTACGAGAAGTCTGGCCCGATGGATTTCCTTATGCAAATCTTCCTTCAGACGGCTCTTCTGCACTCTATATTGATAGGCAAGGGACGGTTGTTTGCCTGTTCTGCCCTTGCTTTGAACCATCTGCAGCACGCCATCGGCTTCAAGCTCCAGCACAGCCCCGGAAAATTCCTCATACGTGCAAGACTGCCCGACAAACAGTGCCTCCAGCTCTGAAAGCAAAGCCGTATGTTTTTTTGAAGATTGCAGGTAACCCCGTATTCGCGATTTGGCTTCCATGAACATATGCTCCTGTTTGCAAAGATGTGTCTATTATATCAGAAAAGCAAACGAAAAAGCCTGCCCGGTCCCCGAGGCGTTGCCGCGGGAGGCGGGGCAGACTTTTTTTAAATCTATGTACTGCTTGTTATCGAGAGCTGACTATCTCCACCTGGAACCCGAGTTCTTGCAGCCATTCCAAAACGCGCTCGCGATTGCGGCTTTCCGTAAATGCATAATACCTATCGAGCTCGCCGCTATACTCCGATAGCGTGTCTTTAAATCTGCGGAATATTCGACGGCCGCCGGATAATACCCCTTCAAGCCGTCTTCTCAGCTTCTCGTTCGAAACCGTTTCCGCAAAATCAACTATATCTTTAAAGCCTTCATGGGGTTCCAGATGGGGTACACGAAAATAAATTTCGTTAAAACCTTCCTCAATGAGATCACTCAGCTCCTCGTCTTCCTCGTCCATGTCAAAAGATCTTAATGTGACAGTTTCGCCGGTCTCTACATTTAGAAAAAACTCGATTTCTTCTACATAAGCACCATAAGTTCCAACGAGCTCAGACAATTGATCCTCAGTTAGTTTGAGATTTGCCGTCTTCTTCTTTAACTCCTCCAAACGCGCATCATTCCTCGCAATCCGTTCTTGATCTGCTTCATGTTCTTCCCAAGTTATCCCATAGGCAAATCCACCGTCGGTATATCCGGCAATAAAATAATAATGTTCATCTTGTTCAATCGGCTCATATTCATTCTGCTCAAACTCTTTGTTTTTCTTCTTCTTTGACATCATTAAAATGACCCCAGACTAAACAGCCTGCTCATGGGCACTTGGAAGTCTTTAAAAACGAAAGATTGAATCTTTTCCTGCTCAGTATAGAGATTCCGTACCTGATAAGCGTTATCTTCCAGTGAATATACGTGAGCCGTTCGATTCCCGGGATCGACAATCCAATATTCCTGCACCCCGTACTTCTGATATAAGTTGAATTTTTCATTAAAATCCTTCAACGCGGTGGACGGCGACAGCACTTCAACGATTAAAGCCGGGGCGCCATAACAGCCATTCTTGGCTATTTGATTCTTCGAGCAAACAACCGAGAGATCCGGCTGCGTAACATGATCGGGTGTTTCATACTCTTCGGTTTCACTAAAAAAAACATCAAATGGAGCCACGAACACCAGGCAGCTCTGATTCTGAAGAAATGTCCGCAGCGCGAAATGAAGCTCTCCTACAATAAATTGATGCACGGAAGTCGGGGCAGGCGACATATGATCAAGCCGGGCGTCGCGAATTTTTACTCCTGTATTTAAGATCAGTATTACCCGAATAATAACAGTTGTTTCATACCGCCTACCAATATTTGGTTGTACAATGGGCTAATGCCAAAATTTATACGGTTGATTTTTATGAGTACGAAAAAAGTGTACGCGAGAGCCGAAGGCCCATCTGCCTAGATGCGCGAAGAAAGCCTGCAATAGTGCAGCTTTTTACCCGTTGAAACGCCCGGCAGCGAAATATTCCTGCAATTGTCAGGCTGTTGAGAAAGTCTAACGGGTTTCCTCTCAGATCAATTTTTATGTGGGGGCACTCATCTCGAAGAGAAAAAATTGATTTAAAACGATCTGAGAGGGGTATTTGGCTCATGCTTTTGGTGCTTTTTTTGAGCAGCCGGGAAAAAAGGGGGTTTCTCAACAGCCTGAATTGTGCAGGCTTTTCCCAGCGTACAGGGGCCAAGGTTCATTTTCAGCGAAAATTCCTGCACAATCGCAGGCTTTTTACCAAAACAGACCATCTCCATAGCAAAAGCCTGTACTTTCGCAGGTTTTCCCTCTGGCCTGACCTACCAAGCCGCCTCATAACCACTCGCGGTCTAAAGATTCCCGCACCCGGCAAGCGTCATTCTGCGAAATACACATATTTATAACGGCATGAAAGATATTGTCACATATCCGCCATGCGCTTGAATATAGTTAGTAATAAGCTTCTTTTTTGAAGCTTATCGCTGTTTGCTTATATGCTTGCAAGCCGGCTTTCCATAGAGAGATCGGTTTCACACAGCCTGTGCTTGCGAAGAAAGCTTTTCCGAGGGAAAGCTCTAAGGAGGTGTCCCGCATGTCTGAGCCTTTATTTATCGTCTCCCGTGAAGACTGGTCGCTGCATCGTAAAGGATACCAAGATCAAAACAGGCACCAAGAGAAAGTGCGCGAAGCGATCAAACAAAATTTGCCGGACCTCGTTACCGACGAAAGCATCGTGATGTCCAGCGGTAAACAAGTCGTCAAGGTCCCTATTAAAAGCCTCGATGAATACCGTTTTCGCTACAATTACAACAAGAGCAAGCACGTCGGGCAAGGGGACGGAGATTCCCAGGTCGGAGATGTGCTCGGTGTCGACCCGACACCCGCGCAAGGTCCGGGCAAAGGCGAAGGTGCCGGCGATCAAGCCGGGGATGATTATTACGAAGCGGAAGTGACCATGGAAGAACTGCAAACGATGCTGTTCTCCGAGCTGGAGCTGCCCAATTTGCAGCAGAAGGAAAAACGCAATTTGTCGACCAAAGAGGTCATCTTCAACGATATTCGCAAAAAAGGGATTATGTCCAACATCGATAAAAAACGCACCATCCTGGAAAATTTACGGCGCAATTCGCAAACGGGCAGCCCCGGCATCCATAGTATTTCGCCCGATGATTTGCGTTTCAAAACGTGGGATGAGGTTGAAAAACCGCACTCCAATGCTTTGATTATTGCAATGATGGATACGTCCGGTTCCATGGGTTCCTTTGAAAAATACATTGCAAGAAGCTTTTTTTTCTGGATGACGCGCTTTTTGCGCACGAAATACGAGAATGTCGAAATTATTTTTATCGCCCATCACACCGAAGCAAAGGTCGTGACGGAGGAAGAATTTTTCACGAAAGGCGAAAGCGGCGGAACGATCTGCTCCTCGGCTTACCAAGCGGCCATCGATATTATCGACAAGCGCTACCCGCCTTCGCAGTTTAACATTTATCCGTTCCACTTTTCGGACGGAGATAATTTGACTTCGGACAATGAACGCTGCGTGAAACTGATCGGCCAGTTGATCGAAAGGGCGAATATGTTCGGCTACGGCGAAGTGAATCAATACAACCGCAGCAGTACGCTCATGTCGGCGTTCCGCCACATTCAGGACCCTAAATTTCTTCACTATGTAATCCGGGAAAAAGGCGAAGTTTATAAAGCGCTGCGAACCTTCTTCTCGAAGCAAGAGGGAGAGACTGCCAAATGAGTCCATCGGAAATCGAACAGCTTGAATATGCCATAGCGGAAATTACGGAAATCGCCAGCGGTTTCGGACTCGACTATTACCCGATGCGGTACGAAATTTGCCCGGCAGACATCATTTATACGTTCGGCGCATACGGGATGCCGACCCGATACAGCCACTGGAGCTTTGGGAAGAATTTTCACCGCATGAAAACGCAATACGATTTCGGTCTCAGCAAAATTTACGAGCTGGTCATCAACTCCGATCCGTGCTACGCCTTTTTGCTTGACGGAAATTCGCTGATCCAGAATAAGCTGATCGTCGCGCACGTGCTGGCGCATTGCGATTTTTTCAAGAACAACGTCCGTTTCTCCAAAACGAACCGCAACATGGTCGAGAGCATGTCCGCAACCGCGGAGCGGATTCGCCAATATGAACTGGAGTTCGGCGCAGTAGAGGTGGAACAGTTCATCGACGCCGTCCTGGCGATTCAGGAGCACATCGATCCTGTTTTGATGCTGTCCTATAAGCAGTCGCGGGCCCGGCAGGAAGCCCGTAAACCTGCTGTTCCCGAAGCGCCGGCCGAAGGAAAATCCGGCTACGAGGATTTGTGGGAGCTGGACCGCAGCGGTACGGCGGATGCGACTGAGAAAGAAGAAGCAAAGCGGTTCCCGCTGAAGCCGGAAAAAGATTTGCTGCTCTTCATCGAAGAGCACGCCCCTTATTTGGAAGATTGGCAGCGGGACGTGCTGACGATGCTGCGCGATGAAATGCTGTATTTTTGGCCGCAGCTGGAAACCAAAATCATGAACGAGGGCTGGGCCTCGTACTGGCACCAGCGCATTCTGCGCGAGCTGGATTTGACGGAGGAGGAGACGATCGAGTACTCCAAGCTGAACTCCTCCGTCGTTGTGCCGTCCCGCCACAGCCTCAATCCGTATTACCTCGGGCTGAAAATTTACGAGGATATCGAGAAGCGTTGGGACAATCCGACCGAGGAGGAAATCCGCAGGCATGGCCGCAAACCGGGCGAAGGCCGGCGCAAAATGTTCGAAGTCCGCGAATACGAATCCGACACCTCCTTCATCCGCAACTATATGAACAAAGAGCTTGTGGAGGAGCTTGATCTGTACGTGTTCGAGAAAAAAGGCCCGGAGTGGAAAATAACCGACAAATCGTGGGAAAACATCCGCGACCAGTTGGTGTACTCCCGAGTCAACGGCGGTTTCCCCTATATCGTCGTGGAGGACGGCGACTACCAGCGAAACGGCGAGCTGTACCTCAGCCATGCGTTCGAGGGTGTAGAGCTTGACTTGAAATATATCGAAAAGACGCTGCCTTACGTCAACAAGCTTTGGGGTAAGCCAATCCATCTGCACACATTAGTGGAAGATAAGCCCGTGTTGTTTACCTACGACGGGAAAAAGCATCATCGGAGGTTTTTGTAAGGGGAGGGGGGACCCGAGCCAATAAAAAGACGCTTCCAGCCGCGGATGGAGGCGTCTTTTTATTGCGCAGCGCTGCGGTAAGGCTGCCGCTGGGGCTTGAGCGCGCAGCTCCCAGCGCTCGGTGCTGCGCTGCATGACGGCGGTCCGCCGACCGCATGGCTTGGCAAGCCGCAAAGCAAAGCCTGCGAAAGCTTTGCCGCCAAAGACACAGTGCAGCCGGTGCGATAGGCAGTTGGCGCCACGCAAGACGCAAAGCCTGCAAAAGTGCAGGCTTTTTCCATAAAAGTGGCTCGTTTTGGCGAAAAGCCTGCGATTGTGCAGGAATTTTCGATGAAAACGGCGCTAAGCTCGTGTATGAGCTGAAAAACCTGCATTTTTGCAGGAATTTTTCGCTGCCAGCTCATCGACGTGCAAAAACCTGCACTTTTGCAGGCTTTCTCCACGCACTCGGTAGATTGCGCTGCCTCCGGCGTGCAAGCCGCTTCTCCGTCGCTCCAGGCGCGAGGCGGGGCGGGGCCTTCGGCGGCATTCGCCTCACTCCACCCCAAAAAACGCTTTCGCCGTCCTCGTCGCAGCTTCCGCCACCTCATCGGCCGTCTTTCCGATACATGCCGCTACTGTCCGTACAATATGCGGCAAAAACATGGGCTCGTTGCGTCCCTCCGCAGGCTTCGCCGGCAAATCCCTCGGCGTCAGGAACGGGGCGTCCGTCTCCACCATCAACCGGTCAAGCGGCACCTTCGTTACCAATTCCCGCAAATGCTTGCCACGGCGCTCATCGCAAATCCATCCTGTAATTCCGATATGGAAGCCCATGTTCAAATATACGTGCAGTTCCTGCAAGCTGCCTGTAAAACAGTGCACGACCGCCTTATTCAGACGCGGCAAATACGGCCTGAGAATGCGCGTAAAATCGTAATGCGCCTCCCGTTCGTGCAGAAAAAGCGGCATTCGCAGCTCGCACGCCAGCCGGATTTGCTCCTCGAACCAGTGCTTCTGCACATCCCTCGGAGAAAAATCGCGATTGTAATCCAGGCCGCACTCCCCGATGGCGACAACCTGAGGGAGTGCGGCAAGTTCCCGCAGCTTCTCAATCGTGTTTGCCGTGCAGTTCCGGACATCGTGCGGGTGAATGCCGGCCGTAGCGTACAATTTCCCGGGAAATCGCCCAGCATAGCGCGCAGCCTCTTCGCTGTTTCGCAAATGCGTTCCTGTCAAAATCAGCGGCGACACGCCCTCCGCTTCCGCCCGTGCAACAACCGCGTCGCGATCATGCTGATAAGAACGATGCATCAAATTGACTCCGATATCGATCATCTGTGTATGCATAATAGATCAAACCTTTCCGGATGTTTCATATACAGCGCAGCAATCGGCCGGGATTTCATCGGCGAGCCAAACTTCATTCCCCGCATAGTAAAAGGCTGCGCCATAGCTTGCGGCTTTGGCCGTATCGACCGCCAAAATGACAAGCTCCCCTCTCCGCCTCCCGGCGAGGGCCGCGAAATGCAGCCCTTCCGACAAATGCACATACTGCCGCTGCATCGGAACAATGCCCTCTTTTAAAATAATCGGCGCCGCCTGTTTGTTCGTCCCGTGGTACAAAACAGCAGGCGGAACAGCCGCAGGATAACTGATTTTGGTGTGGCTGTGCCCATAGCGGGCGCAAATTCGGCCATCCGTTATCGCATAGCGCTGCTTTTCCGAGTTGGCGACGACTTGCTCAATGTCCGCCAAAGTTAAAGCAGACCATTTTGCTTTCGCGCGCAGCGCTCTCAGCAGATCCTCGACCGCACAAGATCCGTCTTCGGCATCTAACCTGATGCCGAATTGTTCCGGCGCATGCCGCAATATTTTGCTCATGAGCTTGCTTAAGCTCGTTTCTTCTTGTTTGTTTAACATGTAATCACTTCCTGATTTCATTAATTGATCCTGCGCCGGTGCCGGCGAGCTCACCCTAAGCGCCTTTTATCGCCGCCATCGGCTTGCATTTGGCTACAACTTGAGCCAGCCCGGCGCTTACGACGCTTTCTATGATTTGATCCACGTCTTTATAAGCCTGGGGCGATTCGTCCAGCAGCGTCTCCAGAGAGCGCTGGTTCACGACGATTTCCTCGTCAGTGCCGACCCGCATGGAAGACGAAAATTCGTTTAGCGTAATCAAACGCTTTGTCGCGCTGCGCGAACGGATCCGGCCCGCTCCGTGGCAGATCGAGTAGTAGTTCGCTTGGCCCCCGGGAGCGCCTGCCATAATGTAGGAAGCGGTCCCCATGGAGCCGGGGATCAGGGCCGGATGTCCGGTGCTGACATACGGTTCGGGATTATCCGGGTGGTTGGCGGGAAGCGCCCTTGTAGCCCCTTTGCGGTGGACAAAATAAGCGCTGCCCTCGTGCCGCTCCTCCCACGCATAATTGTGCATCAGATCGTACAGCGTCGTCATTTCAAATTTCGAGCCGAACACATCCTTGCACGCCTCTCTGACGGCGTAAGCGATGAGGTGCCGATTCACGACCGCATAATTCAATGCGGAGTACATGAGGTTCACATAAGTCTGCGCCAGCGGATGCTCGAGCGGAGCGAACAGCAGCTTCGGATCGGCCGTTCCGAGCCCAAGGGAACGCATCGCTTTCGCCATATCGCTCCCGCAGTACTGGCTCACCGAACCGCCCCAGGCGCGTGATCCGGAATGGATCATCACGATGACCTGGCCGTCAAACAGCCCCCAGGCTTCGGCGGTTTCCCGGTTTTCCTCATCGATCTCCACATACTGGATTTCGGCAAAATGATTGCCGTTCCCGAGCGTGCCGAGCTGCCGGTGCGAACGATGCCAAATGCGCTCCGGGAACCGGTTCAGCGCGTTTTCGTCCAAAGCGAACTTGCTTTGTTCCACATGCGTGAGCGATGTCGCTTTTCGCGGGGTGTAGCCGTCCGGGATATATTTTTTCGGCAAGCCGTGCAGCCCTTTGGCAACGACGTGCTCGAGCCGAATATCTGAGAAATGCCCCCGCGCATGGTCCTCTACAGGCAAATATTTCTCGATCGTTTTTACGAGCTTGCGGCGCAGTTTCACTTCCTTCAGTTCTTCCTTGTGCAAATTCGTTAAATGGACTCTCATGCCGCAGCCTATATCGCTGCCCACGATCGAAGGCGACACATAGCCGTCGTGCGCGTTCCACACCGCCGTAGTGCCGATACACGTACCCACGCCGACGTGAACGTCCGGTGTATAGCTCATATACACTTGATTCGGGATTTGCAAGTTGTTGTTAGCCATTTCAAATATTTTGTAATCCAAAGATTTATACAGGTCGGGACCTGCGTATACGTGCACGACACCCGAAGGGAGCTGCACCTGCCGATAGTAATTTTCGTCCATCTATCAGTTATCCTTTCTTTTTTCAGCTTAATCCATTAGGTCCGGTCAAAACAAAACAGCCATAGACGTCATCGTCCATGGCTGTGCGCAGAAACCTTGCAAGCAGGCGCCCGCATTACATAGGCTGACACCCGCCAAGCTCTCACATGTCCCGTCGAGACCGATGAATCGGAGTTGTTTGTGCAATTGTGATGTTATTTAATCTCGAGATCATATCCATCGGCCTCCTTTCCATTCATTTACAAACATCATAAAGTCGCACCCCGCAACCTGTCAATCCGGCCCGGGCGGAAATATTAATTATAATGATTTCTGTCTCCTAGCAGCGAGTTGAGCTGTTCCAGCAAATTGCCGCCGCCGGTCAGTGAAATCGTACCGATTTTCTCGCATATTTTTTCCAGAAATTCAAGCTCCTTGAGACGATAAAGCGTTTGGTTGTCATCCATCAGCTTGGCAGTGTTCAACAGGCTGCGGGTAGACGCCGTTTCCTCGCGGCGGGTGATGATGTTGGCCTGAGCCTTTTTCTCCGCAAGCAGCACCGTGTTGAGAATGTCCTTGATGTCCCCGGGCAGAACGATATCCTTGACGCCGGCCGACAAAAACTGTACGCCGTATTCCTGTTCCTTTTCGTTCAGGCGCGACAGTACGAAGCCGGCGATTTCCTGCTTCATGCGGAGCAGATCGTCCAGTTTCAACGTTCCGATATATTCGCGCAAAATCAGCTGCAGCGCAATATAAACTTGATCCTCGAAACCCTTGATGCTCAAGGCTTTGAGGGGATTGACGATTTTGTACTGGCAGACAAAGTTCAAGCGCAGAGCGACCTTGTCCTCGGTCATGATCTCTTGCCCCGTCATGTCCAGCTGCTGCTGGCGCAAATCCACCGTTTTTACAGCTGCGGCGACAGGGCTTTTCCAGAAATAGTATTTGCCAGGTCGAAGCTCTCTTTGCATCACATTGTTGTAAAATAGGATGCCGGACTCGTAGCTCCCGACTTCCACAGTGTGGAAATACCCGGTCAACTTGGGCAGGATCGCCAGATCCACTTCCGGCGGCAGTTCCGGCTTGCGAATGTCGAAGCGCACGTAATCATGTTTCTTCAGCACGTTCCAGAACGCATAAGTTCCCGCCGTAAGCAGACCTGCAAATTTGCCGTCTTCGTAGTGCAGCACATATTCGTGATCGGCGACATCGATCGTGCTCAGTTCCTTCCGCAGCTGCTCATCCTGCAAAAACAGCACAAGCTCTTTGCCCGCGGCGTCAAAAGGTTTCATTACATTTTGGACCGCTACCGCAGTATCCGAAAATGGCCCGAACCGATACATTCCCGGCTGCAAGTGCCGGACGTAATTTCCTTTTTTAAACAACAAACCGCGTTCGTCCGTCTGAATATTTATTGTTTTCAACATGTTCATTCCCCCATGAACCGATTTACGGCTGTTTGAACCTTATGTAAGAAATCCTCCTGAAGCATTGGCGGAATCAAGCTTGAGAAAAGAGTTCATATGTCCTATCGTCCGGCACCGTACGGCGAAACATTTCGAGCCCGAACTGCAAACCCGAAAACGTTCCGCGTCATGCCGGCCAAATAAAAACCAATTTACTCTTATCGGTATCTGCCGATTGCAAAGCTTTGCCGCAGCGCGGACACGAATGCCCGCCGAGGATTTCTTCAAAAAGGTTTTTTCTCAATGATTTTTCGCGTGGAAGGCGATATCTTGGGGCTCTGCTCCCCTGTTAGATCTATGCCGGCCGAATCTATACAATATACAAGCACATAGGATGAGCGAGCACTGCGGAATTGTCGGAAATCCCCGCCTTGGTACAGTCACCCGTGCATAAATCCCGATCTTGTCAATCCTGATCTCTGACTGACAGGTACTATCATCGCTCATTTGGAAAGGATCGAACAGGGTGAAAGTATGGCGAGCACAAATAAGGCTAGGGGGAAACTTATCGGGGAATCCGGACCCGAACAGCCGTTGAATACGGGGCCGAACAGGTCTCAGGAACGTACTTGCGGCGCGTCAGCCATGATCAGGCGGACCAATTCTCCAGCCTCGACAGGCTTGCTGAAATAGTAGCCTTGGTAGTAGTCGCAGTTCATTTCGCGGATCATGTCAAGCTGTTCTTTGCATTCCACGCCTTCAATGACGATTTCAATACCGAGCTGTTTGGCCATCGCTATGACGGAACGCAAAATGATCTGACTTTTCCTGTCATGGAGCAGACTTTTCGTAAACGTTTTGTCCAGCTTGACTTCGTCCAGGTCCAACTGGGAGAAATAATGAATCGATGAATAGCCGACCCCAAAATCATCCAGCGCAAAAGAGAAGCCGGCGCTTTTCAAAGTTTGTATCGTTTCGTTCACTTTGGCCAGATTGCTGATCAAAGCCGATTCGGTAATTTCAAAAGTGATGAGCTGCGGATTCACGTTGTAACGGCTGGCGGCTTGATTGACGTGCTCTGCGAAATCAGGCTCCATCAGTTGATAGGGAGATAAATTGATGGCCAGGCTTAAGGAAGCGCCGCCGCCTGCTTCCATTTCGCGCAAAAAGGAAAATACCGTTTCCATAACGTGCATGCCGATCGCGCCAATCAGCCCCAGCCTCTCGGCCATCGGAACAAACAGTTCCGGGGACACGTGTTCCCCGTGCCGCTGCCAGCGGATGAGCGCTTCTGCGCCGACAACGCGGTTATGCTTCAGAGACACCTTCGGTTGGTAGACGACCTCCCAGGCGTTCTCTTCGGATGCTTTGCGCAGATCGTTTTCCATAGCCAGCTGCTGCTCAAGAGCTTGATACATATCATCGTAGTAATAAGCAAACGACTGGTTTTGACTGTGCGCCTCCTGCGCCGCCAATTCCATTTCCTTGATCAGAACGTCGAGCGATTTGGCCGCATCCGTCAGCTCCGTAATCCCCAGGTAAGGACGAAAGTGCCGGCCATAGAAGCGCGTAACGCTGAACATGTCCTGGATCGCCTCTATAAGCCGATTCCCTGTTTGACGATTGCCGGCATGCACCAAAATAAAACGCTCGGAATAAAAACGGTATACTTCGTCATTGCCGCCGCACAAAAATTTGAGCTTTTGCGCAATTTCGCACAAAACCGCGTTTCCTTTGTCATAGCCTACAAAATTGCTGAAGCTTTTAAAACTGTGCAAATTGATTAAAATGAACTGTGCCCCCTCTTCCGGCTGCTCGCTGCGTTGTTGCCGGAACGAAGCCAGGTCTTCCCGGAGCTGGTGCACGTTTTTGATTTGCGTAATTTGATCGTAATACGCCAGCTGCGCAATCCGCTTCTCCGCCGCCAGCAGCCGCTCGTTTTTCGCTTGAATTTTCCGGACGTTGTCCAAAATATTTTTGGAATAAATCTCGCAGTAATACAGAAAAAAACCGACGATCAGCAGCAGCGAAAAAGCAAGATCAAGGGTTAACGTAAGGTGGAAGCTTACCCACGACTTCAGGTTATTGATCAAAATAATGACGATGGCCCCGCTTATTAAATAATAAAGGCCGACTCGGGTAACTTGCTTGTTTTGCTTTAGAGCCGCTCTGGCAAATAAAACGGACATTACAAAAAAAAGAGTCAGAGCCAAATTCAAAATGAGATGCAGCGAGAGCCCGATATAAAAAGCTATATGCACCAAAAACGTAATAACTAGAGTCGCCGGCACTAGTGGAATCAAATGGAATTTTCCTTTGCGGTACAAATCGATCGCCCCGAACAAAACCCCCGATGCCACAACGCCAGCAAAAATCGTAATATCGAGCAAAAGAGCGATCTG
Source organism: Paenibacillus sp. sgz302190 (assembly GCF_059820445.1). Classification (NCBI taxonomy): domain Bacteria; kingdom Bacillati; phylum Bacillota; class Bacilli; order Caryophanales; family Paenibacillaceae; genus Paenibacillus; species Paenibacillus sp. sgz302190. The sequence continues at coordinate 50,613 of NZ_JBZYAO010000025.1, read as the reverse complement.
TTTCTGATGATCCGCATACAGAAGACCAAGAACCATCACGATGCATTCGATAATCCATATCAAAGAGAAGGAAATGATGTTATCTATAAAGTTTGTCTGCGCATCTTGTCTGCTTTTCCGAATTTCATAATAGGCAAAAAAAACATACATCGATAAGGAGATTAGCACTGCGATGACAATAAAAACTTCAAGCTGATCGAAATTCTGCAAATCAAGCATCCAGGATTCCCTCTTTATCCGATAATTGAATAAGTAAATTTTACCAAAATTATAGCATAAATTATCGAAAATTGTTGTATTTTCTGATTCGCAACCGGAATCGGCAAAAAAGACGCCCGCTCCTCCCTCCATGCAAGGAAACGGTCGCCTTCAGCCATGCTCGTATATGGCGTACCCTCGGCGGGGACGGTCACTGATTTTTAAAAAACTCCTGCTTTACGAATTGGATAAACCGGAGAGAAGCCGATTCCGTCAACTGTTCCCCATCCAGTGTGAAATTGAATTTTTTCAAAATTTCTCTGTCATCTTCGTGCAAATGATTCACCAGCTCTTGAACGTCTTTATCGAGCAATTTCTGTGCCATATCTCTCAACCTCCTAATCCTTCTATACGGTGAGTATATCGAATAAATGTTTGGAAACTTTTAGTTTATCCTTAGAAGTTTGTTAGTCATCCCGGTATATTCCGGTGCAAACTTTCATAGACTGATAGAAAAAGGAGCTTATCTTCCCAGAACAGGAGCTGAAATATGCAGAATTTCCGGGCCGCTCGCATACAGCCGCAGCAAATTTTCATCTATTTTTTGATCATGCTCGTCAGCTTCATGTTTACAATCATTTTGGCGACCCGCTTACGCCCTGCACAACCGCCGCCGGCTCCATACGAATACAAAACCTTCACCGCCACCAACCAGGTTCAGCTCCATACCATTCGGACAAGCCCGCAAAATATCGGATTAAAAGCGATAACTTCCAATGTGACGGATCTGTCGTTCAACGGGATCAACGGGGGATTTTTCTGGCAGGGCTACTTGCTCAGCATAGCGGTGATCAACGATCAGCCGGTCAAAGGGAAGCAGGGGGACTACGGTTCAGGCTGGTATAATATCGACCGCAAGCGGGGAACGCTCGTGTGGGATGAAAAAGCGAAAGCTTTTTCGATACAAGTCGTGGAAAGCGCGGAGGAGTTGAAGATGACCGACCGGACGAAGTATTGGGCGCAGGGCGGGGTAAGCATGGGGCTCCAAAACGAGCAGGGCTGGGCCGCGCAGGCCGTTTCGGAAGAAATGCCCGTCATCGACGAGAAAAGAATGCGCTCGGGCATCGTTTACGACAAAAGCAATAACGTCTATCTCGTCGTCGCTCCGACACCCTGCACCGGCGAGCAATTCCGCAGCGCCGTGCGGGAGCAGGTCGGAGAGGGCCGCTTGGTAGACGGACTGTTCCTCGACGGAGACGGCTCCTCCCAGTTGAAGCTGGCCAACGCCGCTCTCCCCGGCGACCACCGGGAAGTGTTCCAGATGATCACACTGTTGAACTGAAGGCGGGGGTTGGAGGGGCTGCCCGTTGGGGGAGGGGCACTCTCAATTAGAGGCGCAGCAGGCTCTGTGCAGCGGCTTGGCAAGCTGCGCACCGCGTGCAGCTCTTAGCGCGCGGTGCCGGGAAAATCTGCGATTGTCAGATGGACCGTGACAATCAGGATTTTCCGTTAGGGCTGCCGGCGGGGGAGGGGGCGCCCTCAATTGGGAGCGCAGTAGGCTCTGTGCAGCGGCTACGCATGCCGGAAAGCCTGCACTTTTGCAGGAATGTTGCGCGGCGAGCGCTTTGAGAAGCAAAAACCTGCACTTTTGCAGGCTTTCTGCGCGCTTCGCCAAGCAGCTTTGCTGCCAGCTCGCTCGAGCGCGATTGACTTTCGCTTTCGCACGTTTTGGGCCCGCATCGCAGCAAAAATCCGCCCCGTTTCCTATAAGGAATGAGGCGGATTCGGCCGGATACGTATGGATTAGAACGTCACGTTATCGGGATTCGGGCCGAGACGCTCGTTTTTGTTCAGTGCATCGATGGCGTTCATATCTTCGTCGCTGAGCTGGAAGTCGAAAATGTTCGCGTTGTCGCGGATACGCTGTTCCGTAACGGACTTCGGAATCGTCACGACGCCGTTCTGGATGTCCCAGCGGAGAATGATTTGCGCCGGCGTTTTGCCGTACTTGGCGGCAAGCCCGGCGAGCGCCGGATGATCCAGGCGGCCTTGCATCAGCGGACTCCACGCTTCCAACTGTACGCCTTTGTCTTTACAGAACTGCAGCAGCTCTTTCTGCGAAAGGTGCGGATGAAATTCCACCTGATTGACGGCCGGAACGACACCCGTATCTTCGATAATATCGTTCAAATGGTGAATTTGAAAATTGCTCACGCCGATCGCCCGCACATACCCTTGATTGTAGAGATGGACAAGAGCTTTCCAGGTTTCTCTGTATTTGCCGGGAACGGCCCAATGAACGAGATACAAATCAATCATATCAAGGCCGAGTTTTTTGCGGCTCGTTTCGAACGCTTGCAGCGTCGACTCGTAGCCCTGGTCCGCATTCCACACTTTGGTGGTCACGAAAATATGTTCACGCGGTACGCCGCTGTCGCGAATTCCTTGTCCGACGCCTTGCTCGTTGCCGTATACGGCTGCGGTATCAATGCTCCGGTATCCAACGTTTAAAGCCGTTCTGACAGCGTTGATCACTTCATCGCCTTCCTGGGATTTCCAGACGCCAAGTCCGAGCCAAGGCATTTTCACACCGTTATTGAGCGTAACTCCTTCGGTAAAAGCATGGCCTGCCTGCAAAGACATGAATGATACCTCCTTCATTTCGTACGAACACATCTATCATACCATCCAAACATTGTAAATCAAAATCCGCGCCGGCGATTACTCCTGATGCGCATGAATCAGGTCCATTTTCAGCTGCCATGCTTTCGTGCTCAAATTGACGCGGTACACTTCCGGATTCAGTTTGCGCAAATATTGCGACCAGAACAGTTTTTTCTGCTCGGCATGGTATTCGCGGATTTGATGCAAGGAGGGAAGCTCATAGACCAGCTCGCCGTCCGCAAAAATCGGCTCCAGCAGCGGCACGGCGTCATAATTTTCGATATATTTATGAATGTAGGGGTGGGTGGGATCGAACAGCTTGATCCGTTCGCCGCGCCTGATATCTTCCTCGTCGCGCAAAGCCAAATAGTCGGCTTCCGCTTTCCCCGTCTTCCGGTTGACGATCCGGTACACGTCTTTAAAACCGGGATTCGACACTTTTTCCGGGTTGCCGGAAATTTTGATGACCGGCACGTAAGCGCCGTTTTTCTCCCGGGCTACCAGCTTGTAGACTCCGCCCAATGCGGGCTGGTCGGCTGCGGTAATCAGCTGCGTGCCCACTCCCCACACATCGATGCGCGCATCCTGACCCTTCAGGTTGAAAATAATATTCTCGTCGAGGTCGTTGGATGCGACGATTTGCACATCGGGGAACCCCGCATCGTCCAGCATTTGTCTCGCCTGCTGCGACAAGTACGCCAAGTCGCCGCTGTCGAGGCGGATGCCGTTCATTTTTTTCCCCTGGCTTTGCAAATAGCGGGCAATGGTAATGGCATGGGGCACTCCGCTTTTCAAAGTATCGTAAGTGTCCACCAGCAAAGTCACCTGATCGGGCAGCACTTCCGCATATTTGCGAAAAGCTTCTTCCTCCGTGTCGTGACCCTGTACCCAGGCATGAGCGTGCGTCCCTTTGGTCGGAATGCCGAACAGCATCCCCGCCCGCAGGTTGCTTGTCGCATGGAAGCCCGCCACATAGGCGGCCCGCGCTCCCCATACGGCGGCGTCAGCCTCCTGCGCCCGCCTCGTTCCGAACTCCAGCAGCACATCGTGCGGAGCCACTTGCTTGATCCGCGACGCTTTCGTTGCGACGAGCGTCTGATAGTTCATGAAATTGAGCACGGCCGTCTCAATCAGCTGCGCTTCAAACACTCTCGCTTCCACACGGATCAGCGGTTCGCCCGGAAAAACCAGCGTTCCCTCGGGCACGCAGTGCAAATTCCCCGTGAAACGAAAACGCCTCAGCTCATCGTAAAAAGCTTCCTTGTAATTTTCCTCCTGGCTTTGCAGGTAGCGGATTTCATCTTCGCCGAACCGCAAGCTGCGGATATAATGCACAATGCGCTCCAGCCCGGCAAACACCGCGTAGCCGTTGCCGAACGGCAGCTTGCGGAAATATACCTCGAAAACGGCTTTATCGTTGAGCGAGCCTTGCGCCCAATGAGCGTACATCATGTTGATCTGATATTTATCCGTATGAAGCGTCAGGTTATCGTAGTTCATAAGAGTTCACTCCGTTCCGTTGTCCTTGCCGTTCCATGCGCTGACGACTTCTGCGCCCAGCACCGTCCGAAAATGTCCGAGCGCCCAATCATGGCCCTGCGGGTTAAAAGTCGCCGCCGCGTCCTCGTGCACGACGATCCGCAGCCCTTTGTTGTACGCGTCCACCGCCGTATGCAGCACACAGATGTCCGTGCAAACGCCGGCCAAATGAACTTCGTCAATGCCCCTTGCCCGGAGCTGCAGTTCCAGGTCCGTCCCGCAAAAGGCGCTGTACCGCGTCTTATCCATCCAATATATCCGCTGCGCGTCAGCGTCATAAACTTCTTTCAGCTTCCCGTACAGCTGCCGGCCCTCGGTGCCGCGAATGTTGTGCGGAGGGAACAAGCGATGCTCGGGATGGTACGTATCCGCCTCGTCGTGCAAATCCACCGCCATGACGACAAAATCGCCCTGCCGGACGAACTGCCTTGTCAACTCGGCAATGCGCCCCTCGATGGCAATGCCGGGATCTCCGCACGGCAATTTCCCCGTTATAAAATCAACCGTATAATCGATTACAAGAAGTGCTTTCATCGTCAGTCACTCTCCTTGAAATGAGTCTTATAATTTCTATTTGATATTATCAATATGACATATTTAAAAAGAGGTGTCAACTTCTTTTCCCGGCAGCGCGAAAAAAAAATAAAACCAACTCGATTCTCTTTACGTAGTATTCATTTATGCACGATCATTTTCAGGGTCAGGGAGGCTTCTTGCTTATGACAAATGTATTTGTTCTTCAACCAACCGTTTCAATCCGGGACTCCATCCAAATGCTGGTATGGTATTTAAGAAAAAGACGGAAACTATAAATAAACGGCAGTATGCGAACGGCGCAAAAAAAACAGTCCGGCCCGATGAGGGCGCGGGCTGTTTTTTTTGCGCTGGTGCCGGCTACAGGCGCGACTTTCTGATGACGTGGTTGATCACTTCCGAAAAAACGAGTCCGAACGCGATCGCGCCGGAGAGCATGAACGCTTTGGCCGCCAGCTGAACGGCCTGATCGTACTGGTTCTCGACCACGTTCCGCATAGCGTCGAAGGCCAGTCCGCCGGGAACTAAAGGTATGATGCCGGATACGCTGAAGACGATGATCGGCGTTTTATAAATTTTGGCGAACAATTGGCTCGTCACCGTCACGCAAAAAGATGCGATCAGCGTCGCCACAATCGGATCGACGGGAACTTTCAAAAAGGATATGTACAACAGCCAGCCGAACATACCGACAAAGCCGCATTGCAGCAAAGTGCCCTTCGGCACGTTGAACAGGATCGCAAAGGCGGCCGAAGCAACGAAGCTCGTCAGCAGCTGCTCGATCATCATGCGAGTCCCTCCCCGCCGTAAAAGGAAAGCACAAAGGCGATTCCCGCTCCGATGGCGAAAGCGGTCAGAAACGCTTCCGCTCCCTTCGAAAGCCCGGACACAAAATGGCCGGCCATCAAATCGCGCACCGCATTGGTGATAAGAAGCCCCGGCACCAGAGGCATGACGGAGCCGATGATCATTTTGTCCAGATCGCGGCCAAACCCCGCTTTCACGAACAAATAAGCCATCGTCCCGATCAACAGAGAAGCCAGACACTCGGCAAAAAATTTGATCGGGATCAGACGATGGATTGCGGTCAGGAACGCGAAGCCCGCTCCGCCCGCCGCCATTGCAGGGACGAAGTCGTTCCAGGTCCCGTCGAACATGATCAGGAAGCAGCCGCTCGCGATGGCTGCGGCAAAGATTTTGAGCCAAACCGGATAGCCGCGGCTGGAGGCATCGACTTCCTGGAGCAGCCGGCAAGCGTCCGCCACCGACAGCTCTCCCCGGCTTATTCTGCGGGAGACGGCGTTCACGACCGTAACTTTGCGCAAGTCCGTCGAGCGCTGCGAAATGCGGACCAACCGGGTTATAGATTCCGCACCGTCTATAGAAAAGATGATGCCCGTCGGGGTTACAAAGCTGTGGGAATTCGCGACGCCGAAAGCATCGGCAACGCGGGTCATCGTGTCTTCGACCCGGTACGTTTCCCCGCCGTTCTCCAGCATGATTTTCCCGGCCAGCAAACACACCTGGGCGATATCGTTAATGGAATGAGAAGATGGAGCCGGATGTTCCATGCGCTTGGTCTCCTGTACGGTACAAGTTTCCCCAAAAGTATAGTATACCGGGCACTCGCTTTCAAGCCGGTTTCCGTTATTTTTTAGACGCCACCACTTTTTCCACGACCCGCTTCAACGATAAGCCGGCTCTGCCCCACGATAGCTTGCTCACATCCAGCCGGCCTTGCCGGCCTTTTTGCCTGCACAGCGCCGGATTCCTATAAGCGGTCCGCATCTGCCTTTTCAGGCTGGCGATATCGACTTCGGCCCATCGCTGGCCTTTTTCGGCAAAAAATTTGCGAAATTGATACGCTATCGATTGTCCTCCTCTCATTTTAACCACCGGATTCATTAATTTATAGTTGATCAAAAATGAATTTTTACGGGTCAGGAAATCCATGTGCCCGCCCCACCCGGTAGCGATAACGGGAACGCCGCTTGACAACGATTCAAGGAACGGCAGGCCGACGCCTTCTCCGCGGGTAGGAAGCACAAACGCATGGCCGAGCGTATAGACCCCTTTAAGCCGTTCAGGGGACAAATGCCGGGCAATGACCTTGACCGGAGCCGTCTGCTTGCGGATGCCAAGCTTCTTTTTATAGCGCTTAATCCGGTTCAAAATCCATTGTTCGTTTTCAAAAAGGCCAGTTCCGCTCGTTTTGATGACGAGCATTACCTTGTCGGCCGGGGAAAATTCTTCCCAAAACGCGCGCAGCAAAGCTTCGGGATTTTTGCGGTGCTGGAAGCCGAATACGGATACGAAAATAAACTTCCCCTGCGAGCCGGGCAGCGGCATCTTCTTATTGCCGGGGTGATATTTTCTCGTATCGACGCCATGGGGAACGATGAATATAGGAACTTTAACGCCGCTGTTTCTCAAGGCTTGCCTGTTTTGAACCGAGGGCACGCATATGGCGTCGAATTTATTTATGTTCGGCCGCCACCGGTTCGGTATTTTCGTCGTTTCCCAAACCGTATTCAAAATGATATGGTCAAAATGCTTTCTTTCCTTTTGGATATTTATCATATATGGGAAGAAATGGTAAATTAAAACCCGGCGCTTGTTTGTTTTTCTGCCGCCAGGCGATCCGTTCGTCTGCGGCTCCGTTCGGATGTCGACGCCCCGCCGTTTTAACGCTCGAAAGTATTCCCTGCTCGCTATGCCCAAGCCGCTTGCTTTGCGCATCGGGCCTTTCCAGACGCATTGATACTGGATCATCGGCTTCCCCCCTTTGGCGTTCTCGCATACCATTTGCGTTTGTGAAAAGAGACGGACCTGTACTTTGCCGCCAGGTTCCGCAGCTGCAAAGATGAAAGCTGCCGGGCGTTCATATTCAGGCTTTTGTTCAAAGCAGGCTTGAGAATGAGCGATCCCGGGGACCTAGCATACAGAAAGTTCCCGTACGTTTCAAATTCCGAAAACGAAAACTGCTTCGTTTTGTCTATGTTCCGCAAAATCGCGGAATACCAGCGCGTATTATGCTTCGCTTCGATCGCTTTTTTCAACCTGGCGAGCTTCGCTTTCTCAAACAACATGTAATGGGTGACGAAGGACCTGGGGGAGAGGGGCTTTTTTTTCAACAACTTGCGATACGTATTAAAATATTCATTCTGGCTCCAGTTTCTGTAAAAGAACACCGTCTTGCCGCCCGATTTGAAAACGTGCGGGCGGATGAACACCGTATCGGCGTCGATAACCAGATAAGCGTCCGATCGGCAGACGGAATCGCCGCCCAGCTTCAGGAGCTGCTGGTACAGCCAGCCGGAGCGGTCCCATTTGGCGGAGCGGTAGCGGATATGATTTTTGGTAATCGGGAGAACTGTATTTTCGTCGACGAATTTGCACTGTTTATCGCGGCACAGCTTCATCAATTTTTTGCTTTTGGGAGCTACGATGAGGATGCTTCCGATCGGATGCTTCACATGTTTTCTTGCGGCATCGATGACATAGGGGAGGGTCGCCAAATCTTTTTCGATCGCCGGAATCAGGATGTCTATTCGCGAACTGCTGCTTGCCATATTTTCATCTCCATTTAGCTCGGTTGGATTATGATATGTCATTGCAGAGCAAAAGGAATGGGGCAATGCCCCCGCTATTTCAGGATTATCCCTCCGGCACGCTCAAGTCTTCTTTTCGCTTCCTATTCGATAAACCTAACACGCCTTGTAAATAATTATTGAAGCTTTTGGCGGATTATGTAAAAATAAATAAGGTGAATATCCTCTTTTTGGATGGATGCAGAACAATAACGAATGAAGGCGGTAGAACACATTGAGTAATCTTCAAACTATGGTCAACGAAGAAGTAAGCGCAAAAAATTATGTGCAGGAAGTGTACGAATCCGTTGTGAAACGCAATCCTCACGAAAGTGAGTTTCATCAAGCGGTAAAGGAAATTCTCGAGTCGTTAGTCCCTGTCATTGCCAAACATCCGAAGTATAGACAAAACGGCATTCTGGAACGGATCGTCGAACCGGAACGGTTGGTTTCCTTCAGAGTGCCTTGGGTAGACGACCAGGGTACGGTCAGAGTGAATCGCGGATTCCGCGTACAATTTAACAGCGCTATCGGCCCGTTCAAAGGCGGACTGCGGTTCCATCCTTCCGTGAATGCCAGCATTATCAAATTTCTCGGATTCGAGCAAATCTTCAAGAACTCTCTTACAGGCCAGCCGATCGGCGGCGGCAAGGGCGGATCCGACTTTGATCCGAAAGGGAAATCCGAAGGGGAAATCATGCGGTTTACCCAAAGCTTTATGACCGAATTGTACAAATATATCGGCCCCGACACAGATGTGCCTGCCGGAGATATCGGCGTAGGAGCCAGAGAAGTCGGATACATGTTCGGCCAGTACAAACGAATCCGCGGCAACTATGAAGCCGGCGTATTGACCGGTAAAGGCATCGTTTACGGCGGCAGCCTTGCTCGCACGGAAGCTACAGGTTACGGAGCCGTTTATTTCGTCAATGAAATGCTGAAATCTAAAGGATTGAGCTTCGAAGGCAGCACCGTTGTCGTATCCGGCTCAGGAAACGTGGCTATTTACGCGATGCAAAAGGCTGCCGAACTGGGAGCGAAAGTCGTAGCTTGCAGCGATTCCAACGGCTATATTTATGATAAAGACGGGATTCAGCTTGAGACGGTTCGGAGACTGAAGGAAGTCGAGAGAGTGCGCATCAGCGAGTACGTCAAAGAGCACCCGAACGCGATTTATGTAGAAGGCTGCCGCAACATTTGGACGATCCCGTGCGATATCGCGCTTCCGTGCGCCACGCAAAATGAAATTGACGAAACGTCGGCAGCTTTGCTGGTGAATGGCGGCGTTAAAGCGGTCGGAGAAGGCGCCAACATGCCTTCCACCTTGGAAGCTATCGACGTCTTCTTGAAGGCGAACGTGCTGTTCGGTCCCGCCAAAGCCGCAAATGCGGGAGGCGTAGCGGTGTCTGCGCTGGAAATGTCGCAAAATAGCATGAGGTACTCGTGGAGATTCCATGAAGTTGACGACAAGCTCCATGATATTATGAAAAATATTTATCGAAATGCCGTCAACGCTGCAGAGGAATACGGCCACCCGGGCAATCTCGTAGTAGGCGCCAACATTGCCGGATTTATCAAGGTTGCGGACGCCATGCTCGCGCATGGAATCATTTAATCGCATTTATACAATTTGCGGAAATCCCCTCCATGATCTTTTTCAGGAGGGGATTTTTCACGTTCGCGGCCGCGCTAATTCGACAAGAAAAAAAATTTATTTTAATTCTAGGCGCAAAAGGTGTAAAATAAACAGAGATGGTTGAAAGACGATTACACCATGTTCGTTGTCGCTTCATTTATTCACCGAGAATAAGCTGTGATGCCCTTCAAAAAAGAACGGCATTCTTGCCGTCTCATATGTGAAAAATGTTACAATCCTCTGGACATGCGGCTTTCGTTGAGTGGTTGGTTAACACAATCGAAACAGCAACCTACATTTTAATTTTACGCAAAGGAGGACGTTTTCTTATGTCACAAACAGCTCAACAAGAGGTAGCTGTAAGCCTCGCGGAAGAAAAAAAATCGCTCGACGTACTGGATCAGTTATTGAAGCCGGAGGTTCAGCAATCTTTGACCGTATTGGTGGAAAACCTGCCTAAATTGGCCGAAATGGTAACGCTGATGACCAAAGCTTACGATTTTGCCCAAAATATCGCGACGGATAAAGTGCTGATCAACGATTTTGCGCAAGGAATCGGCGAATTCGTCAAACCGGTACAAGAGAAAGCCAAAGATATCGCGCAAGCGGCTATCGAAGCCGGCGAACGCTCGAAAGCCGAAGCAAGCTCCACCGTCGGCCTGTTCGCTATTCTCAAAATGATGAAAGATCCCGAAGTGCAAAAAACGCTTCGTTTTGCTCAAGCTTTCCTGAACGTGCTGGCTGAGCGCAAAACCGCAAACTGATACCAACGGATTCGTTGACAAATAATGGAGGATGGACATGTCGAAACAAGTTTTGATTCTGGGCGCCGGTTATGGCGGAGTTCTTACGGCTTTAACGGCACGCAAATATTTGTCGGCAGCGGAAGCGAACATTACGATTGTTAACCGTTTTCCGACTCACCAAATTATTACCGAACTGCATCGTCTTGCAGGAGGCACAATTGAAGAGCAAGCGGTTGCGCTTCCTCTCAGCAAGCTGCTAGGCGACAAAAATATAAACATTGTTGTTGATGGAGTTAAAGAAATCAAGCCGAACGACAAGCGTGTCGTTCTCGAAAGCGGCGCCGTACACAGCTACGATGCGCTTATCGTCTCGCTCGGCAGCGAAACGAACTACTTCGGCATTCCGGGACTGGAAGAAAACAGCCTCGTCCTGAAATCGGCCGCCGACGCCAAACGCATTCGCGAGCATGTCGAAGCCCGTCTGGACGCTTACAAAAAATCCGGCAATAAAGCCGATGCGACGATCGTTGTCGGCGGCGGCGGCTTGACCGGCGTCGAGCTTGTCGGCGAATTCGCCGACAAACTTCCTGAAGTTTGCCGCAGCAAAGGCATCGACTTTAACGACATTGCGCTGTACTGCGTAGAAGCCGGTCCTTCCATTCTGCCGATATTCCCGAAAGTGCTGATCGAGCGCGCGGTAACGAGCCTCGAGAAACGCGGCGTGAACTTCATCACAGGCGTTGCCATTACGGAAGCGACAAAAACGGCGGTATCGCTGAAAGACGGCCGCACGATCGAGTCCAGCACGATTATTTGGACAGGCGGCGTAAAAGGCAATCCGGTTGTCGGCAGCAGCGGCCTTGCCGAAGACCGCGGCCGCGCGACGGTTACACCGACGCTGCAATCGACTTCGCATTCGGATGTATTCCTCGCAGGCGACTGCGCGGTTGTATTCCCTGAAGGCGGCGACCGTCCTTATCCGCCGACAGCGCAGCTTGCTTGGCAGATGGGTGAAACCGTCGGCTACAACCTGTCCGTCCTGTTCAAGGGCGGCGTTATGGACAAATTCGTGCCGGTATTCTCCGGAACGCTGGGCAGCCTTGGCCGCAAAGACGGCATCGGCACAATCGGCGGCAACGCCACGCAGCTCAAAGGCTTGCCGGCCACACTGATGAAGGAAGCGAGCAACATCCGCTACCTGTCCCACATCCACGGCCTGTTCGCACTCGCTTACTAATTGGCACCCACCGCGGCCGCGCGGGGTAAGGGCGCTGGCGAAGGACCCGTGGACGGTGGTGCTGGCGCTGGCATCAACCTTACTGGCGCCAGGCACCAGTGCAAAAAACCTGCAAAAGTGCATCTTTTTGCCCGTTGATGCCCCTTTCCTTCAAAAATTCTTGCAAATGTGCAGGCTTTCCCGCTAAAATTCGGGCTCAGGCCCGTCATGAGCGGAAATTCCTGTACTTTTGCAGGCTTTGCCTCCATTCCGGCTTCGGCCTCTGTAAAAGCCTGCACTTTTGCAGGCTTTTGCTCTCGCTGCCAAGCCGGGCACCACAAAAACGCCGGAGACGTCATCGTCTCCGGCGTTTTTGCATTCGTTTCGGCGGCATCGCGCTCGTGCCCGCGCTCACAGGCGCGGGCGTTAGTGCGCACTTGGAGCTGCCGGGCACCTGCGTACTGGCGAGGACACCGATGGTGGGCGACACGGGCACCAGTTCGACGGCGCCGCACCTGCGGTGCGCCGGCACTCGTGCCGCGCCCTCGCCTGCGCCCACACCCGCACCTGCCCCCGCGCTCTAGCTCACGCCGCACCTACACTCGCACCGCGCCCTTACTCACACACGCACCCGCCTCTGCGCCCACCACCCTACACGTCGTACTCAAGCCTTCGTCTCGCCTGTACGATAAAATCAAGCGGCGTTGGAATTTCCTCCGGAGTGTATTCTACAGCCCCGATCTTCAGGTTCAGTTCGACCTTGTATTTGTCGGCAAAATCAACGTTATTAAACGTTGTTACATTTTGCTTCAACCGGTCGATGACGACCGACGCTCCTTCCCGGTCCGTGAAGAGCAGCATGCCCCAGGTCGGGTTCTCCTTGTCGAACAAGTATAAGGAGTCGTTCGTGCGGATGCTCGTCTGGCTCAGCCTAGATACGTCCCGGATCGCCTCCGTCATCTGCTCTTCGCTGATCAGTCGCCGCAATTCGTCCCAGTACTTCACGTTGATGACGAGCAGCGTCAGCGGGATTTTGTAGCGGACCGACAGCGCCATGAAAATAGCGGCGTCATTTTGAAACGAGCGGCTGTTTTTCAAATTTGTGTTTTCATCCATGGTTGCGAGCCGCCCGTTCGTTTTTTGCAGCTGATCGTTTTCGCTTTGCAGCTGCTTGTTCGCCAGTGTCAGCATCCACGTCACGATGGTGAACGCCGGAGTGATGACGAGCCAAAAATAGCTCTGTCCCCCGACAAGAGCGCCTTGAACGACGCTTTGGTACAAAATAAACGTACCGTAGCCGAAAATAAAGACGATATTCAAAATCAGCCCCGTCGTCACCGTCGTAAAGTAAGTGACGACCGCAATAAGGAAGGCTACGTTCAGGAATATGATGTTTTGGATGTAACGATTGGGATCGCCGGACGTGAACACAATGCTGATAAAACAGAGCACGAACAGCAGCAGGAAGGCGCCGTCCGACAGCAGGCTACTTTGATTGCGTTTCATCGCTCTCCCTCCGTTTCTTCCGGTATTTGCGAATCATGAGAATCAGCGACATCAGGACCAGAACCATGGTCAGCACGGCCGCGGCCATAAATCCGAGCACATCGGTCCGCGCGAGCACGTCGCTCACGAGCGTGGATTGCTGCTGGCCCGCCTGCTTTTTGAAGCGGTACGCGTTGATATTGCCGTCCTTGTCCGCAATGACGCCGTCCCCGTATACTTTCCACATCGTGCTTTCGCTGGCGATCGATTTGGAAGCCAGGTAGTAATACTCGGAGCCGGCGCCTGTGACAGCCAGCAAGCCGTGCCCGCTTTTCAAGGGCGAATCGATAAGCTGCAGCGTGCCGATCCGCTTGCCGTAACCGGCATCAATGCTTATTTTTTCGTTGGATACAATGCCGCTGCCGTCCGGACTATACCGGAAATAAAGCTTGCCGTTATTGTCGCGGATCAGCTTGTTGTTCTGATACGTCCCGATCGCAATAATGTTGCGGTCCTGCAAATCGGCCGGCGCGGCGCTGTCTGCGAAAAACCGGACTTCGCCCGTATTGCCTTCCGCGTACCGTCCCAGCAGGTTGAACAGATTGGATATGGTCCGGTACGTGTACCCATCAAGCTGCTCCGGCAGCACGACCGCAACCTGGTTGTAAATGCCGTCGCGCAGGAACGGATACGGATAATTGTTGAACAGCAAATCGGTTCTGTCTTTCATGTTCAGCTGCAGCAGCGAATCTTTGGAGACGAATGCCCACGGCATTTGGTCTTGGTTCTGCGTGCAGGGAGCGTTTTTCAGCTCCAGGTCAAATGCGGCCGTGACGGAAAAGTTGCCGGCAATATCGAGATTTTGCGGAATCGTCAGCGTCAGCGTGTCGTTATTGGCCAGCTCTTTCGTTAATTTTTTGCTGCCGATCGGTGTATTATTGACGAGAACGGTCACCATGGAGCGGTCAAAATCGAGATTTTGCGCATAACGGAAATCGAGGCTGATTTTGCTGGCGTCCGCAATAGCCCGGTTGGCCGGCATCGGCACGAAGTACGTTTTCTCCTGGTGCATCGGCCCCTTCAATTCGTCCCCGCCGGCAGATAGCGGCACGTTTTTGCTGATGCTTACCGGAGGCGTTGACACATCCGTTTCGGCATCCACCACTTTAGCGTCGCCGTCCAATTGCCCCATCAACGTCTGATTGGCCGCTAAACGACCGGCTTTAACCAATAAAGCGGGGTCCTGGGACGTGATGACGAGCGTCGGCTGCGTATCCTTATTCACCAGTTGAATCAGCGCCTGTTTGCTCAAATCCCGGGAACCGAGCAAGCTTTTAATATCGCCCGGCAAGTTGTCATACAAAGCTACGGCCACGACAGCCGTCTTATCTTTCAAATTATCCGCGGTGTATGTAAGCAGCGGGATCGTTTTGTCTTTCACGCCGTTTGCTTTGGCATAGCCGGACAGCGCGTACACCGCCGCTTCCAATTCGGTCTGGTTGCTGCGCTCCGGCACCGCAACCGCATTTTGACCCTGAATCACGGTGTCCATCCCGGTAAAATGCCGGTTAAAATCGCTGATGCTTCCGGTAAGCGGCGCTTTCGTATGCTGCACATCGACGCTGGAAGTGCTGTAAAGCTGGAGCCAATTGTCTTGCGACTGATCCGGCGTACAGGCCATGACCTCGTTCACCGTCTGAATCGAGCCTTCGATGGATAGCGTGTTCGTGCCTTTGATCACCAGCTCCTTGGGCACTGTAACCGTCAGACGCTGCTTGGGATCGTCGCTGACCGCAGGTCTGAACGAATAAAAATGAGTTCCGTTCATCACCAGTGTAACGCTTGAGCGGTCGTTTTTCGTTAAAGGAGATGCTTTGTAATCCAGATTCACCGTCACGCCGTCGACATTCCAATATTCGGGTATTTGAAAATACACTTGCTTGGATGACATCAACCCCGACAAGGAGGTGTTCGTATCCGTTAAAGACATGACGTAGCCGGTCGGATTCGCCGCCCCCGCTTCTTCGGCCGAAGCCCCGGGGAGCTGTGAGAAAAGCAATGACAAGCAGGCCATCCATGCGACGATCACTCGTTTGTTCACGTGTCTTCTGTCCCTTCTTAATAACGTTCGGTTTTGTACCATTTGAATTCCCGTTTCAACAACCGCTCTTTGAAAAACGTGATCAAGCCGTATGCCGCGACAACCATCCACATTTGACAATAGGAAACGTACATGAGCATGATGATCCACACGTTGGAAAACCGCATTTCCCCCTTTTCCGTCGTTAATGTCATATAAGTGCCAACGATAAAAAGCAGAATGGCCAGCATCCATAAAAACGAGCTGAAACCGGCGATCGTCGTATACACGTAGCCTAATGCATGAAGAATCAGCAGCAGATCGGACATGACCAGCGAAGTAAGCATCAAAAAATAGATCGATAAAAAATAAATGATATCGAAGCGGATGTTCTTCGCCGAGCGTTTGAACAGCAGCCGGGTATTTTTCACAAGCACATAAACATTGCCTTTTACCCAGCGCGTCCGCTGCCTGAACCACACCTTGACCGTTTGCGGTTCCTGCTCCCAGGTAACGGCTTTCGGCTGAAATTTGATCCGGTAGCCGAGCAAATAAATTTGAAAGCTGATTTCGGTATCCTCGGCCAGCGCGTTAATGTCCCAGCCGCCGATGCTTTCCACGATGTGGCGCCTCATAATAAAATTGGTGCCCGGAATGGTGCACAGTTTGAACAGCTTCCACCGCCCGGCTTGCGCCATCCATTGAAACGACAGCGTCTCTATATTAATAAACCGCGTCAGCAGGCTTGCATTGCGGTTGCGGGTACGGAACTTGCCGATTACCGCACCGAGCGAGCGGTCGCGCGTAATCTCGGCGACAAGGTAACGCAGCGCCTTTCGCTCCGGCGTATTGTCGGCATCGTAAATGGCGATCAGCTCGCCTTTGCTTCGCGCGAACCCGATGTTCAGGGCGTTGGATTTGCCTTTGCCTCCCGTTAACGCGTCCGTGTTGATGACATACAAATTGCGATCCGGATAACCCGCCTGCAAACTCCCGAGCAGGGTGCTGCTGTTGTCGGAAGAATTGTCGTTGATGACGATAATTTCATACCGGTCGTGCGGATAATCGAGCGCCAGCAGCGCCTCAACCGTCTGGCCGATCACTTTGGCCTCGTTGTGGGCGGGCACCAAAATCGAGACGAACGGCGCCTCTCCTTCAATGTCCGGCGCGGCTTCGTTCTCGTTCTGCATATAGTACAAGTAACCGGCGATAATAAGGGCGACGTTCACAAGCAGCAGGGACCAAATACACGTAACTGCAATCAGCATTAAAATGTCGGCAATAGTCATAACGTCTCCTATTTGAAAAATTTACGTTTGTACAGCCGCGACCCGATCGTGAAAAAGAATCCGAAAATAAGAAGCGTCGCCAAAATAATGACCATAAACACATTATTTTGCACATTAAACAGCGTCGTTAAACTTTGTTTCTGTGCTTCCGTGTAAACGTACTTCGGACTGATTTCCTGCAAAGTGCTGTTCAGATCCAGGCTTTTTCCGTCAAGCAGCAGTACGCCGCCGCGCGAAGCAATCGAATGAGCGTCCGTATGTACCGCATGAGCGCCGTCCTTATAATCGGCAAACGTAATCCAACTGCCGGAGAGCGTCCGGACGGCCTCATCGAGCTGCGCCTCATTCTCGAAGAAATCCATCGTGACCGCCGTATCCATCGGCAAGGATTGCACGGCTTTGCCTTTGCGGTCAAACTGCTGCAAAAAACCGGGCCCCACGCTGTACATCGAGGACGCGAACGGCTGAGACTCGTTCGTTTGCGCCTTATAAAGCGGCCGAACGCTCGGAAACAGCACGGCGGAATCGAAAAAACCGGTTCCAGCAGCTGCATACTGCCGGTCATACGACCAATACAACTCCGCGCCCATACCCAGCGGGGCAACGCCGTACTCGGCCAGCCGGTCCACGAAAGCCGCCATCTTCGCTTTCAGCTCGGGATCGTCCTGATTGATCGCCTGGGCCACGACAGGCGCGTTCACCAAAATACTGCCGTTTCTGGACTGCACATATTTCAGCGTCTCCAGATAGCGCTGCATGGCCGGGTAGTCCGTATTCGCAAATACCGGACTTGCGCTGACGATAAAAGGAATGCCGGCATCGTACAGCTTATCGGCTAGCTTCACCAATAAATCGAGATTGGAGAACGGAGAAATCGCCTTGAATACGAGGTAAGTATGACTCTCCCCGCTAACCCCCAGCCAGTCCCTGAGCAAGGAGGCCAGCGCCAGCTCGCTCAGGTTGCCCTGCTCGAAATAAGGCGCATAGGCCAAACGGTCGGCGCTGACCGCAAAGGGCGCTGACCAATCGCCGCTTTCCGACGTAACGGTGCCGTACGGAGTGCCTGAGCTCCTTACGATATAAGGCATATTGTGCACGGCGATCGACGATTGCGAGAACTGGCCGGCGGCCAGCCGGACCTTATCCCGGCCCGTCGTCTTCGTCTGAAGGCCCAGCTCTTGCTGCAGCTTCGAGGGGGCGTCCGCTCCAATATGCAATAAGCCGCCTTCGTAGGCCTCCAAGTCGTGCGCGTAAGCCTCGTTCGCAACGGCCAAATCGGCCGCATTGCGGACCTCGATCACTTTGGCGAACTGCCTCATAGTCCCTTGGCTGTAGCTGTCGAAAGTTGTGAGCGCAACTTTTGCGCCGAAGGACGCCAGCAGCCGCTGGAGCGTTTCGACATTGCCTTCTCTGGGCGATTCTTTGGCCAAGCTGTCATAGACGAGCAGGACATGGACAGGCTCCCGCCCGGACGCATGGACATAGGAAAAGGGAAGCGCGAGCAGCATGCAGACGGCCAGGATCAGTGTCTTAAAAAGGGTTCGCATACGCATGCCCGCCTCCACTTTTGTCAACGTTTCTGCGAGCTTCGGCGACAGCGTCTTCAGGCTCCGCTTCTTGCTCGCTTTGCCACAAGCGCCGTCTGATCGCATCGGCGACCGTTAAAAAAGTAACGAAATCGAAAGCCGCCGTAAACAAAAATTCGTGCTTCGCCAAATCGGCGTCCCCGGCCCCGACAATCGAAACAGCGATGCCCGATAAGCCGAAAAGTATCATCGTGACGACGAGCGGCAGCCGCAGCGCCGCTCTGAACCGCCTCGCTCGGACGGCGGAAATAAAGGACGGCGAATACAAGCCGACAACGAGAATCGTCCAGATGACGATGAAGCCGAACGTTTTCGGGGAAAGCGCCTCTTTGATCGTGCTGTATCCCGAGAAAAACGCGGTTTGCGCTCCAAAAGGCTTACCGACCGACTTTTCATAATTGCCCATAGCCGCCGGGCGAATCGTAAACGCATTTTTGGCGGCCAATTCCAGCATTTTGCCGGCTTGGTCGGGATGGCTCATGTAGTAAACCAGAATCGAGCCGAAGCCGTACCGGCTGTAAAAATTTTTGTCCAGCAATTCGGAATTGACGTCTACCGTCGAGTAGGGCTCGTAATAAATGGTCCCCTTCAACAGTGCGTACTGCTTGTCCATGCCGAGCGACTCCAGCGCCGCTTCCGGATCGGCGGATTCCATGAGCACCCCCCGGGCCATCGCATGGTATTTGTTGATGTTGACAAACTCTTTCGGAATCCATACGTAAGCAGCCGTTCCCGCCAGCAGCAAAACGACCAGCGAGGAAGCTGCCAGCGCGCGAAACGTTCTTGTTTTGCCGATGAACACAAGAAAGACGCCGACAATGGCGACGATGACGCCAACAGGTGCATTTTGCTGTTTGCTGGTCGTCAGCAGAAGGGCGCTGACCGCGAACACGGCCAGCATGACGTAATCGTTGTACCGTTTCCGGTAAAGCAGCAGTGCCGATGCAAACATAAACACCATCGTCACCAAAACGACGCTTTCGCTGAAAAACGAATTGAAGTAAGCCGTGTATGCCGTATCGCCAAACATAAAAACAGCGAGCAGCGCAATCGGATAACCGAATTTCCGGGGAATTCGCCACGTCAGACTCTCCACCAGCAAATAAATCCCGATCGTATACAGCGCGGTGAAAATGACCGACTGAACACGAATATCAAACACCTGTCCATGGACAAACAGCCCGTTCAGCCAAATGGCGAGCTTGATAAACAGGGATTGCGAGGAGAACAACGTGGAGCCGTTCTCGTTGTAGTATTGAAATATGCCGTACTCTTTGACAAAGTAGCCCAAGTACTGGCTGTTGTAGTCGGGCGCATTAAAGTACAGACCGTTGCTGTACAAAATACGGAAATAATCCCCGTTATCCGCCATTCCGATATAGGGCGGCACGTACAGCGCAATCGCCGTAACCAGCAAAACGCCGGCCGCCGCCAAAAAAGCCGGAGATATGTAATGGCTGAACGCGGCAAATGCCCGCTGAACGTAATGTTTGGCTTTATCGCCTGCCATGCTCTGCGCCTTCCTTCCGTCTTCATTCATCGTTAGCCAATTAGTACGCATATGCGAGCAGTGCCATCAAATTATCAAAAGAATACGCTTGCTGCGCGGCGGTATCGCCGAACCCTCCGTTCAGCGGACTGCTTGCATCGGCAATTTGAAATTGGTTCATTTTGCGGATGCTGTCCCCGTATAGCTCCTGATCCCCAATCCGTGAGCCGATCATCGCCGCTATGGCGTAAATGGCTGTCGACTGAACATCGTTCAGCGGCTTGCCGTCACGCGTGTACTGCCCGAACAATGCGCCCTGCTTCACTTTTTCTTTCAAATAGCGGATGCTCGCCGGCTTCTGTTCGCGAATTTCCGCCAGCGCCAAAATCGTCAACAGCGATTCCACCGTATTGATATTATCGGAGTTGTACGCTTTCTTATCGTATTGATACCGCGTTTCATAAAACGGGAACGAATCGGACAAATAGCCGCCCTGCACGATTTGCCGCATGTTAGCCGCAAGCTTTTGCCCCTGCTTTGGGGGAAGCGGGAGCTTTTGCAGCGCCCTGAAATCGACATAACACAGCGTAACAAACGCGTTGGTCGTTCCGTAAGCTTCGTCGTAAAAATCATACAGGCTGCCGTCTTTCACATTATGCTCGTAAAAACGGCTGCCGTAAGTTTGGGCTTCGCTCTTATACCGGTCGCTATTGAACGCCTCCCCGGCTTCGTCCAGCGCCCGGATGATCCGCAAATCGTCCACCGCCGCGTTGACCGTATACCGCTTTTGCAGCGCGGGACTGTAACGGTAGCTGAACCCGGTCTTGAGGTCAAAAGTTTGCTTGGCGCGCTCCCATTCCCGATCAAAGGCATCCTGCTGCCCGGTGAGCGCGTAGTAGCGCATCAGCAGACCGGCCGACTCGCTTAACACCTCGTGCCCGGAAGCCGCCTCCCCGCTCTGGCCGGTATCGCGGTAATTCGTAAACACGCCGAATCGGCCGGAAAGCCCGGAGACGATAAATTGCTGCAAAGCCTGCCGCTTATCTTGCATCTGCAGGTCATCCCCGTAATGCTGCCTGGACTGCACAGCCGCGCCGGAGGCGGCGTCAGAGTCTTGCGCGGACGGGTCCGGTCTCTGGCAGGCCGTAAGCACGCAAACGGATAGTATGATGCTCATGTAAAAAACAACGCTCTTTTTCGCAACGCTCACCCCCTAACGAACTATATGAATATTGTATAATTTTGTATAATTTTATCGAAAAATGGGTCATTTTCATAGTATAGCGAACCATATCCGAATGTTGCTGTCAACACAATTGTTTTCATTGTATATTTTTACGGTCCCGATATACTAACTATACCAAATACTTCTCACAAATTTCTCTACAAATTGTCGAATCGTAGCGAAAAAAATAAAAAAAGCCGAACATATCGTTCGGCGGCCCAAGCAGCCCAAGAAAGTCACGGCAATTTGTTAGGGCGGGGGAACCAGCGGGGCCCGCGCGCCTCTCCCGGCGCAGGTCGAGGAACTGCGTAACCGGGCAGTGGCAGGGAGCGGCTTGGTAGGGCGCAGTTGGACAGGATGCGGCTGGGCAGGGAGCAGCTTGGTAGGAAGCGGCATGGCAGGGAGCAGCTTGGCAGGGAGCAGCTTGGTAGGAAGCGGCTTGGGAGGGAGCAGCTTGGCAGGGAGCAGCTGGGCAGGGAGCAGCTTGGCAGGGAGCAGCTGGGCAGGGAGCAGCTTGACAGGGAGCAGCTTGGCAGGGAGCAGCTTGGTAGGGAGCAGCTGGGCAGGGAGCAGCTTGGCAAGGAAAAACCTGCAAAAGTGCAGGTTTTTCCTTGGAAATCGATTCGTTTTGGCGAAAAACCTGCGAAAGTGCAGGTATTTTCGCTGAAAGTGAACCTGAGCCCATGTCTCCGCTGAAAAGCCTGTACTTTTGCAGGAATTCAGCGTGGCCAGCGATCTAGGATACAAATTCATGTATTTTTGCAGGTTTTCTTCGCGCAGCCAGGCAGATTGTGGCTACCGCCTCTGACGCGGGGTGGCCCCCAACGTATCGTTCGGCTGCGGATTGTTCAGCTGTCGGGTCGGGCATGAGCGCCTTCAACATGCGGTTAAAACAGGACGGGCAGCTTCTCCAGCCCCCTTAATATGAGATGCGGGCGCCACGCCAACTCCTCGGCTGGAACGGCCAGCCGCAGCCCGGGCAGCCGGCGGAGCAGCGTGGCGATGCCGATCTGCCCTTCCAGCCTGGCCAGCGGCGCGCCCAGGCAAAAGTGAATGCCTTGGCCGAACGCCAAGTGGCGTATGTCCCGGCGCGTAATGTCCAGCCGCTCGGGGTCGTCGAACTGCTCCGCATCGCGGTTGGCGGATGCGAGCACGACGAGCACCGTCTCTCCGCGCGGAATAACCGCGCCGCACAGCTCCACATCCTCGCCCGCAAAACGGGGAGTCGTCATTTCCACCGGACTCGTATACCGCAGCAGCTCTTCGATCGCATTCGGCAGTAAGGCCGGATTTTCCGCCAGCATTCGCAGCTGTTCGGGATGCTGCAGCAGCGCAAGCATACCGTTGCCGAGAAGATTGACGGTCGTTTCGTGGCCGGCAATGAGCAGAAGGACGATCATCGCCAGCAGCTCGCTTTCATTCAGCTTCTCCCCCGCTTCCTCTACCGCGACAAGCGCCGAAATGAGATCGTCCCGCGGATCGCTGCGACGGAGGGCGAACAGGCTGCGCAAGTAATCGGCCAATGCGGCCGATACGGCCAGCTGCCTTTCATCCGGTTCGACGATTTCGGAACCGGCCACCAGATCATCCGACCACGCCCGGAACATGTTGCGGTCCTCATACGGAATGCCGAGCAGCTCTACGATCACCGTGATCGGCAGCTGGTAGGCGTAAGAGGCAATCAAGTCCATCGTCCCCTCGCCTTCCACAGTGTCCAGCAGCTCGTCGGCAAGACGCTGCACACGGTCGCGCAGCTGCTCGATCATCCGGGGAGTAAAAGCTTTGTGAACGAGCTGCTTGAGCCGCGTATGATCCGGCGCATCCAGATCCAGCATGTTTTGCGAGAACGCCTCCAGCACTTCCGGTTTGGGCGGTATTTGCTCACGTTCTTCCGGCGTCATCGCGTTCCGCACGTCTTTGACGAATCGGCCGTCCTTCAGCACGGACAACGCATCAGCGTACCGGGTAACGAGCCACAACCCCTGGCCGTCCGGCAGCGCAATGCGGAATACGGGAACGTTTTCGCGCAAGTAAGCGTAGGTCGGGTAAGGGTTCTTTTTAAAATCAGGGCTGAATACATCGATCGATTCCAATTGCATGGGGCAAGCACCGCTTCCTTTTTTAATAGTGAATTTAAATTCATTTTTAAGAGAAAAAAATAAATTCCCTGCCTTTTGGAAATACACCATTGCCAAAAGGTGTTTATTAGTGAATTTAAATTCACTTTTAAGATAGCGCTTGGCTCGTGAAAAGTCAAGGCAATCTTTTACTGCTCTCCGCCCTTCGCTGCCGATGTAAATGCTGCAAAAAATCTGCGGCAAAGCAATGCTTCAATTTTCTTTGCCGCTAATGCTCCATCACTTTTACACATCTATATCGATTTACTTTCACAAACGCTACAAAACATTTTGCATTTGTATAAAAATACGATGGCCAAACACGGATTCATTCCAAAGATATTACCGCTATACTTGTCACTGGGCCCCATTGCCGCGACAAATGGCTTGTCGCTTTTTTACAATACAGACCCGGCTGTTCTTATGTACATTAATAATCGACGATGGCCTCATAAAAAGCTTTTCAAGGAGGAAAAACAAATGTATCATACGATTAGCGCATTTGCCGCCGAATGGAAGGCCGAGACGGAAGCAACCGGACGCTTAATGGATGTTCTCACCGGTAGCGCTGCTTCATGCGGTAGAAACCCTATGGAGCGACGAGGATTTGCTGATCACGCACGACGCGCACGGCGAAGTATGGTCCAACGCAAAATCGTTGCATCTGCTGGTCCAGCATGAAATGCATCATCGCGGGCAAATGACCGTGCTTATGCGTCAAGCGGGGCTGCGGCCGACCGGAATCTATGGCCCTACGCGCGAAGATTGGATGGATAACGGCCAAGAGCCTTATTTATAAAAAGCAATGGAGGAAGATGCCGGAATGACAATTTATATCGCGCTGCTGCGGGCTATTAACGTGAGCGGACATAACAAGATCAAGATGACCGAGCTGAAAAGCGCATTGGAAGCGATTGGTCTTGACCGGGTACAGACGTACATTCAAAGCGGCAACGTCCTGTTCGAATCGCCGGACAGCCCCGAGCAGCTGCGCCGGCGGATTGAGGAAGGAATCCAAGGGGCTTTCGGGATTTCGAGCACCGTTGTTTTAAGAACCGCAGAAGAACTGGACCGAATCATCGCGGACTGCCCTTATGCGGATCTCGTTCTGGCGGAAAAAGAAAGCATCCACGTTTCCGCGTTTACCGATGCTCCGCCGCAAAAGGCGGTCGATTCCTTGGCCGCCAGCGAGCGCGATGACGACGAATACTGCATTCACGGACGCGAAATTTATTTCTTGTTCCGGCGCAGCATACTGGACTCCAAACTGGCGAAGCAATTGCAAAAGCTAGGCAATACGTCGACAGCGCGCAACTGGAATACGATGAACAAACTGGCCCAGCTGGCAAAAGCGATGAAAAATTAGCGGTCAGAAGCAGGTTGTCGGTCGCTATTAGCGCTGTTTTTCCTGACATATTCCTCGGGAGAAAGCCCGACGATCCCTTTAAAATCTTTTATAAAATGGCTCTGGTCGTAGTACCCCAGCTCGATGGCGAGCTCCGGCCAGCTCTGAGGGGGGCCGTTCGCCAATTGGTCGGCTACCTCAAGGAGCCGGTAGCGTTGAATGACCCATTTGAGGCTGACGCCGACGTATTTTCTGAACAGCCTCTGCAGCATTCGCGTTGAAATTTGGAACCGGTCCGCAACGTCTTCGACGGCCGTAATTTTTCTATCGGATATAATACTGTCTATAATCGACTTCATTTGCGCAACCGTCTCGTCATGCACAGGCAGCCGTTTGCGAAGGAACGCTTCCGCTAGCTCAACCATCCCGGCTTGGTCATTCATCGCCCGAATGGCATCCTCAAACGGTGAAAAATCGGCCCCGAAAACTTCATGCGCAGACATTGTACGTCCCGTGAATTTGTAAACAGGGCTGTTTACGAATGGATAGAAAGCTCCCGGCCTGAATTTGATCCCGAACACGAAGCCCTTATCTTCGAGCCGTCTCGCAAATTTTTCTTTGATAACCCCCACGATCTGCGACTGATCCCGCTCAATGACCAAATGCACGGATGGATGGGGCAAATTTTCCGAAACGTAAGGCTCCTGCCCTCTTAAATCCCAATTTACGATCCAATAATGCTCGACATAAAGCTCAAGTTCCGGCGTAGGCAAATATAAATCAAGCGTCGATTTATCCGATCTGGATTTCGTATGCAGCAATCCGCTCGGTTTCTTAAGGTTGGCTTCCACGGGTATTCACTCCCAACAAAGACATCAGGCAATTCGGCGGAACGGAACAACCCGGCTTCCACTCGCACAAAAACGCCGATAACCCTGCGCCGACAGGGCAGCAAGGTTATCGCAGCGGTGCTCATTGATATTGTGATTGTGATAGTATTACCACTCGCCCGATCCGAGATTGAACTGCCACTGTACGCCGAACTTGTCCGTCAAATTGCCGTAGCGTTTGCTCCAAAACGTTTCTTGAAGCTCCATGCCCACTTTGCCGCCCTCTTTAAGCTTATCGAAAGCGGACTGCAGAGCGTCGGCATCTTCGGTCACGATGGACAGGCTTATATTGTTGCCCACCACAAAAGGCATGCCTGGAAAAACGTCGGAAAACATCACTGTGCTTCCAAAAATAGAAATCCTGGTGTGCATAATCAGGTTTTTCGCCGCTTCCGGAAGCGGAAATTCCGGATTAGGCGGCATTTCCCCGAAAGTCATCATTTTGGGTTGTTCCGTTCCAAAAACCTCTGCGTAAAATTGTACAGCCTCGCGACAATTTCCATTAAAATTCAAATAAGCCTCTACCGCCACCATGCTCAGCTCCTTTTAATTTGAATTGATAGCTGTTTTTGGACTACCAGTTCTATACTATAACATGTCAACGCAAAGAATCAATTATACAATTCGACACCATATTTCAGCTTGAATAGAGCGAGCAATACGTACGGTCAAAGCGCCCTGCCAGCAAATCTTCCTTGCGAATAAAAAATTGCAGCACACCGGCGTCCCACCACAAAAATCCGACATCGTCATCCGATTCAATCTCAAGGAGCATTAGCGTATCCCCAATTTCCTGCTTGGCTTTTTCCTCATCCCCCGCAAAATGATCGGTTATTTGTTGAAGCGCCTTATTTTTATCATAGCTGTAGTTTGCGCCTGTCAATATCATTAAAGCCGCCTCATATTCGCAATCATCGTGCTGGCTCGTAGGGTAACCGAACAATCGGGCAACCTCGCCACGCTGACTGTCACTGATCGAAAAACTCAAATCCTCGTAATCTTCATAACCGAACGTTTCGTTCTCGATCCGGTCATAATCGACGTAGGCATAATTCGGTGGCTCAAGCGATGCCCTGGCTTCAAGCTGATAACCGCAAAACTGCTCTTCCAAAGCAGTCACTTCGGGAGATAAGCGGCGCTGGGCAGAAGCAAGCTGATCCTCACGCAAAAACAATACGCGATGCTGAATATTATAAGCCGGCTCATCGATCCCCACGAAAAAATAAAGCATACCGCCAACCGGAAGCAGCGAAGATGCGTCATGCCTGGCCAAATCTTTCAAATTCAGTTGAAGCAAAAAAGTCATAGGTATGCCGTCAGTCGTCAAGGGCCATTCTATTTCAGAAGGAAGGTCGGGATCTCCGCCGATTCTGGAGCCGCAAGGAGAATCATAGTTGGCCGTTCCGGCTTTTGTACATCTAATTCCTTGCAGCGTATTCTCCATCAAATACTGTAAGGCATGTGAAAACTGATGTTCCAGGATCAAGCTCTCCAGTTTATTACGATTACGTTCATTCAAGCTCACCTAAAATCCTCCCATCGATGCAGATAGGTCTATTTTAAATGATCCTGCCAGCCGCTTCCATAATGCCTTGTACCTACGCTGTCCTCCAAAACAACCTTTTCCGATACCGTAACTGCATTCTTAATCGCATTCAAATGATGCTCCGCATGTCCTGCAATTACATAAAGCATGGTTCGTGCAGTCACTTCTTTATTGACAACATAGCCAGTCCTTAACCAATTCGCCTCTGAAATCGTGGTCATAAGGGAGATTGTTGCTTGTCTGACCGCTTGGAAATCTGCAATCAACTCCTTAAACGTACAGTCGCTGAAGGAACCTGTGTTTACAAACATATCCTGATCGTAGCCCGAAAGTTTTGTCGTATCTCCACGTGCGATGCTGAGCAACCAGTAACTCATAACTCGTTCCGAATCACTGATATGAGCGAGCACTTCCTTCAATGTCCACTTCCCGGACGCATATCGCAGCTCGCCTTTTACTTCGTTAAGCCTGCCAAATAAGTCGTTTATCCGATTTTGCTGTTGTTGAAGAAATTGGCGGATATCGCCTTCGGATATAAGATTGATATAAATTGAAAAATACGGATCATATTCGTCTTTTTCCGGCCGTTTTAACATTTTAAGTTTGTTTCTCCTTTCCTGCTTTAATACGCATCTCTGTATGGTTTCGGAATATGATCCGGATCATTGAGAAGCGTAATAGCCGCATGCACAGCCCAATACGGATCACGCAGCATGCCCCGGCCAATCGCGACAAGATCCGCTTCTTCCCTGTCTATAACCGCTTCCGCCAGCTCAGGATCTTCCAGCAAACCGACTGCGATGACGGGTACGTTCAAAGCCTCGCGAATTTGACGTGCAAAAGGTACTTGATAGCCCGGGTAATTGCCCGGCTTTTTTTGTCCGGCGGGACCTTCTCCGCCTGTACTCACATGAAACACATCGACACCTGCAGTTCGGTAGGCTTTGCACAATTCAATGGCATGATCAATGTCATATCCGCCATCGGCGTACTCAATTGCCGAGATGCGGAAGATGAGCGGCATATCCGGGGGCATCTCTTTTTTCACCGCTTGTATGACTTCTACTCCAAAACGGGCAAGTTCTTGGCCGTAAATATCCTCTCGTTTATTGGTCAGAGGAGATTGGAATTGATGGATCAAGTAGCCGTGAGCTCCGTGCAGCTCGATCGTATCTACACCGGCTTTTATAGCGCGGCGGACTGCATCGGCAAATTTTCGGATGACGTCTTGCACCTCTTCAGTTGATAGGGCGTGCGGCATTTTATAAGGCGATCCGGGGAATTTTATCGCGGACGGAGCAATGGGAGTCACCGCGTCTTCCGTTTTCCTTCCGGCATGAGCGATCTGAATCCCGATCTTTCCGTTATGAGCATGTACGCCGTCGATAATTTTGGCGAAGGCCGGAATATGCTTGTCGGACCACAAACCAAGATCAAAATCGGTTATTCGGCCGTCGGGATCAATATCCGTCATTTCCATGATAATGAGGCCCGCTCCGCCTATCGCACGGCTGAGATAGTGAACATAGTGCCAATCGCTTGGCATTCCATCTTTTGAAGTAACCGAATACTGGCACATTGGCGCCATGACAATACGATTTTTTAGGTGTAAACCTTTTAGATCCATGGATGAAAACAGTTTTCGAGCCATATTATTTGCCTCCAAAGACAGGATAGTTCAGCATCAGATGTACTGCTTGCATAAATTATATTCCCCATGTTAACATGAATCAAATTAATGTTATTAATCAAATATATGAGGAGATACTCATGAGCATTGCGAGATTTGAAATATTCTCCAAAGTGATCGAACTAGGCAGCTTTACCAAAGCAGCCGAGATGCTTAACATGACACAATCTGCAGTAAGTCATGCTATTGCCGGTTTGGAGGCGGAATGGGGCATTACTCTCTTGATTCGCGATCGTAAAAAAGGTCTCATCCTTACGGATGTGGGCCACAAAACTCTGATTCATATCCGGGAAATCTTAAATCAGATGGAAAAACTTAAACAAGAAATCGCATTTGCATCAAAACTTGAAGCCGGCACTATACGAATCGGAAGTTTCGCTAGCGCGACCTCTTGCATATTGCCCAAAATCATTTCCAAGTTTCATAAAAAATATCCAAACATTGAGTTTATCTTTTTTGAAGGAACTTATGATGAAATTATGGAGTGGTTTGAGATCGGAGTGATCGATATCGGAATTGTCGTCCAACAAAATGTGAATACGGATCTGCATGTATTGCCGCTAATCCAAGATAAAATGGTAGTTGCCTTCCCTGAAGAGCACCGCTTCCAAAAAGTGCAAGCAATCGACGTACAGGATTTAAAAGAAGAACCGTTTATTATGCCTAAAGGAGTTTATCGATCTCATGTGGATGAAATCTTTTCCCAAGCCCAAATAAAACCCCGGGTTCGTTTTGAGGTTCAAGACTGTGCCACGATCGCAAGCATGGTGCAAGAAGGACTTGGCATTACTATCGGGCCTGAATTGTTTCTGAAAGACCAGCCGAACATTAAAATCGGGAACCTTAAACAACTCAATTGGCGTAACGTGGCATTAGCTTGTCCATCGGCTTCCGTTTCCCCGGCAGTTCGAGCGTTCCTTACAGTAGCTCAAGACATGTTTGCGCCTGAACCTCACCGATAATGACCCGCATCAAGATAAAAACCCTTGATATACAAGGGTTTTTCAATCTTGCTATGGCCGAAGAGTCACCGACTTTTTCCTATCGGTTCGAGAGCGCAACCTTGTAGACTTCGGTAAATAAAATCTTTTTAAAAAGATCGAAATCCGATTTCGAGAGTGATTGAGGATAGCTCATGATGTTGAGCGGAATTTCGCCCTCGCCTTCCTGAAGCGGCGGCTGCATGTATTCGAAATGATTGAAAATAAACCCCAACCGTTCATAAAAGCCTACTCTCCGCTGCGCCAATTCGTTGTCTGGGGGTTCCACCTCGAGCAGAACAGGTTTGCGCGACTCTCCGGCATATGCGGCCACTAGCTTTCCGCCTATGCCGCCTCCCCGCGCGGCCGGATCGACGGCGATATGTTCCACGAAGCGAAACGAAGGGAATTCCCACGCAGCCAAAAAAGCAATCACTTTGTCGTTGTCATCCGTTTCCGTGATAAGGCGGTAGTAGGGGCTGGATAGCAGCGCCCGCTGTCCGGCATAAGTTCTCATTTCACTATTCGGAAACGAAGCCTTCATAATGGTGAAAATTTCATCAAATTGCTTGTCGTTCATTGTATGGTTCTCCTTATTCGGTTATCGCGGCTAGGGCTAGAAGCGGCCTGAGCGAAAAATGGCGTAAATAAGCCACACAAACATGAGCAGCGCGATCACAAAGCCGATCTCAATGATAGGAATGCGCCAGAGCATCGTTTGCGAGTGGCTCAGGGCGGCGCCGATAATGAGTCCGACCATCACGATGCTAAGAGCCAGCAGCACGATACTGAACGAGAGCCGGTTGCTGATGCGGTCCATTTTTTTCATCAGGTCGTCCAGTTGAGGCACCCCGATTTCGACCCGCGCCTGTCCTTTCCGCATCCACGAAGACAACTGCTTCATGCCTGACGGAACTTCACGCAGCAAATCCATGTACTCGGGCGCATCCTCTATCCACGTTTTGAACATCTGTATGGGGTCCAACCGTTCCAGAAACAGCTTTTTCCCAAACGGCTCGGCCACATCGAAGACGCTCAAAGTCGGGTCCAGCGCCGACACTACCCCTTCCATCGTCAAAAGCGCTTTGCCGAGCAAGGTCAGCTCCGCCGGAATGCGTATCTGATGGCGGAACGCCACGGTAAACAAATCGTTGACGGCTTCTCCCAGACTGACCTGATTTAACGGAACTTTGTAATATTTTTCGCGCATTTCATCGACATCGGCATGCAGCAAGCTCTTGTCCGCATCCTCGGGGACAACGCCCATATTCGAAATGGCGCGTATGACGCCTTTCGTGCTTTGATTGCGCAGGGCGATGACAAACGAGGCGAAATGCTTTTTCGTCTCGGCGGCCAGCCGCCCTACCATGCCGAAGTCGAGCAGGGCGAGACTGCCGTCCGGAAGCGCCAGCACGTTGCCGGGGTGGGGATCGCCATGGAAAAAGCCGTCGACCATCACCTGATGGAAAATGGTCGAAGCAAACCGCTCCGCAAGCATCCTGCGGTCCAGTCCCGCCCGGTCAAGCTGTTCATGGTCGGACAGTTTGATGCCTTCTATGTATGCCATGGTCAGCACCCGCTTGGTGCTGTATTCCCAAAAGACTGCCGGCACATGAATGTAGTTCAGGGCTTTGCTTTGGATCGCGAATTTTTCCATGTTGCGCGCTTCCGTCCCGTAGTCCAATTCAGCGCGCAGCGCCTTTCCAATCTCGTCGATAATGTCGCGCAGCCGGTAATTCCGCGCCCATTCCAGACGGTTTTCGGCCAACCTTGCCCAATCCGCCAAAATGTCCAGATCGGTTTCGATAAGCGCATGAATGTCCGGCCGCTGTACTTTGACCGCGACTTCCGTGCCGTCCGGCAGGACAGCGCGGTAAACTTGCCCAATGGATGCCGACGCAAGCGGCGTCACGGAAAAATGCGCAAACAAACTTGAAATAGGCGCTCCGAGCTCCTGTTCGATAATTCGCGACGCTTCCTCGTAAGAGAACGCAGGCACGTTATCCTGAAGCTGTTCCAGCTCTTTCAGGATTTGGGACGGAATCAGGTCGGGGCGCGTGCTCGCGATTTGACCCAGCTTGACAAAAGTCGGACCCAACTCCTCCAGCAGCAGACGAATGCGCTCACCGACGCTTTTGGCCTGAATTCCCTTCCGTTCTGCGCTCCGAAACATCTTAAGCTTCTCGGTCAGCCCCATTTCATAAGAGACGTATCCGAGCCCGTTGCGTGCAAAAGCAGAGGCAATCGCCTGGTAACGCTGCAGCTGTCGAATCCGTTTTCCTGGGTTCATCTGCGGCCTCCTGTCAGTTATCTGTATGATCCTTCCGTTGCAAAGCTTCCAAAGCATCCAAACGCCGTTCGATCCGCGCGATGTCCTCCTGGGTTGCCGGACGGTGTTCACCCAGAATAGCATGTACACGTTCCCGCACCATCGACTCTATGTGCTGCCGGGTTTCCTCGCCCTTCTTCACGAGCTCATCCACCAAAGCGCGCGATTCGGACCGGTTCACTTCGCCTTTTTTCACCAGCTCGTCGATCGTCTTCTCCACCTGCTCTTTGCCGGCAATCGCCAGCCCTAATCCCAGTGAGATCGCTTTTCCGATAGTTTCTTTCATCATAAATCACGGCTCCTTGTTTATCAAATTTAAAAGCTCATGCTCTCTGTTGATTCCCAAAACGTAATCCATGGCAGGATGCGAAACGCCGTACCAAGCATGCTCATCTTTATTATGGTGCAATAAATGTTTCTTTTTCATCCACCTCCCCCGAGCGTTCCGGGGTTCCGGCCTGCAAAAGACCCAAAAACAAAGCAATCGAGGACGGCTTGGTTTAAAAAGCCTCACTCAGGAAATTGGAGAGCAGTTCCTTCTCTTCCCCGGAAAGATCCGCGATTGACTTCAAAAGCTGGGATACGAGTTCCGTAATTTCAATGCCCAGATCATCGTTCATCGTTTGTATCACCGTGCCGAGGACAGTTCCGACGAACATCGTCATCCCTGTTTCCTTGCTCGGAGCCCTATGAACAATGTGATGGATCAACGACTCGGTTTTGCCTCCGAGCTTCTTTAAGTATATAAGCAGCAAGCCGATCATGTATGCGCAAAAATTGATGCGGGTATTGATTTTCGAAATCTCATCCATCATTTTGCGAAGCGCCTCGTTGAGACTGCTGTGCTTCAAATCCTTGAGCAGCCTGGAAATGCTGCCGACCGTTTGATGCCAGTCCGCCGGATCGAGCGTTTCGCTGCGCAGCTGCTTGAACAGATCCATAGCTTTGGAAGTAGGCACGAACACAACCTGCGAGCGCCCGGTTTCTTTGGCGTTCACCTCGTAGCTGCGTGAAATGAAACCCAGAGTTTCTATGCCTTTAAGCATATCATATGCCGTCCATTTGCTCACGCCCAGCGCTTTAGCCAAAGTTTCGTAATGAATGGGCAAGTTCGTTTTCTGATACAAATCGATTAATTTTTGCAAAAATTGCTGACGGCGTTTAGTAAGCGACTCGATAGTTCCCGCACCTCCAATGCTTGATGATGTGGAAAAGTGTTTTTGGGTTTTTTGTGGTTAAATCGTAGCATCGAAAACAGGTAAAGTCAAGGCACGTGCACAAGCGCCTCTTCACGGCGGCGGCATTGCGTTTTTTAATATTTCCTTTTCAAACGACCTGTGTTATATTTTGATCTGCGCCTCTTTTTTGGTTTTTTGGGTGGTGTTTTTGTGTCTTTTGTGTATGTAAATTGTTTGGAGGGGATCACTCGTGCATTCACATCCCGATCGGTACGGGGTCGCCATTGCAGGTGCGGGATCGTATGTACCGCCCGGCTTGGTAACCAATTTTGATTTATCCGCGACGCTTGAAACATCCGATGAATGGATCGTCCAACGGACGGGCATTCGCCAAAGGCATATTGCAGCGGAATCGATGGACACGTCCGACCTTGCCGTTAGGGCGGCAGCGGAAGCTTTAAACCGGGCCGGGCTGCTGCGGGAGCAAATCGACCTTATCATTGTCGCCACTTCGACTCCTGAGCATGCTTTTCCGCCAACAGCCTCGCTGGTCAAGCAAAAGCTTGAAAGCCGCGCGCCCGCATTCGACATTTCGGCGGCTTGCTCAGGCTTTGTGTATGCCCTATCCGTCGCAAGCCATATGATCCGTTCCGGCGCCTGCAGCAACGCCCTGGTGATCGGCGCGGACAAGCTGTCGAAGCTGGTGGATTGGAACGACCGCAATACCGCGGTCCTGTTCGGGGACGGAGCCGGCGCAGCCGTGCTGCAATCCCGGGACTGCACGTTTCCCGGCTTTTCTCTGCTCGGTTCGGAGGAAGGAGGAGCGGAACTGCTGAAATCGCCGGTCGCAGGCCCCATTGCGATGAACGGGCGCGAAGTTTTCAAGTTCGGGGTGCGGATCATTGATGTTTTGCTTCGAAAAGTGATGGCGGAATTGAACCTTAAGATTGACGACATCGCTCTCATCATTCCGCACCAGGCCAACATCCGAATGATCGAAAGCGCCGCCGAAAAAGCGAATATCCCTATGGACAAATTTTTTGTGAATATCGAAAAATACGGAAATACTTCGGCGGCATCCATTCCGATAGCCCTTGCCGAAGCGATGGCGCAGCAACGTCTTCATTCCGGGGACATCGTCGTGCTGATCGGTTTTGGCGCTGGATTGACATGGGGAGTCCAGGTCATTCAGTTGGCTTGAACGTCCCGGCAGCGGCAAGCCCGGCCATGATCGGGCCGAGCACGTACGGCGGTGGCAAGCCCGGCGGCGAAGAGGAGCAGGCGTTGACAAATTTGCGGCTGCTCGTAACAGGCGCCTGCGCTTCGCTGTCTCCCGGCTAAACCGCCGTGTCCCCCCCATCCACCAGCAGGCTGTCGCCTATAATGAATGAAGCGTCGTCGCTGAAGTGGGGGGCACGGCCCTTCTTACCCAACCCACGCCTCCCCTGTACGAATTGCGGTGTTGAAGTGGGTGGGCACCTACCCACACCTCTCCCGCAATAAGGGGGGCTCGCTGTAGTTGGGGGGCAGCCCTTCTTCCCCACCCCATGTCTCCCCTGCGCGAATTGCGGTGCTGAAGTAGGTGGGCATCTACCCACATCTCTCCCGCAAAAAATGGGGGGGCTCGCTGTAGTTGGGAACGCAAGGGGGCTCGACAAGGAATAAACATGCAAAAGTGCAGGCTTTTTCCGCAAAAAAGGCCCATTTGGGCGAAAAGCCTGCGATAGTGCAGGAATTTTCGGTGAAAATGAACCTGAGCCCCTGTTCACGGCGAAAAGCCTGCACATTTGCAGGAATTTTCGTGGCCAGCGCATCTACCGGGCAAAAAACTGTACTTTTGCAGGTTTTCCTCATGCAACCAGGCAGATTGTGCAGCTGGCTCTGGCGTGCGGGTACTGGGCAACTGGGCAGATTGTGCAGCTGGCTCTGGCGTGCGGGTACTGGGCAACTGGGCAGCCTGAACAATCGCAAGTTTTCGGTACCGCCGCCTGGCCTGGCCGCATCATGAATGACTGCGCCAAAAACGAGGCCCCTCAGGCGGCCCGAATATTAAAAAAGGCACACCCATGCCAAAAGCGCATCGGTGTGCCTGATTCATGCTATGCTTGCCCGCTAAGTGGCCCCTTGGCCTTCATCCAAAGACTCGGCGTCCGGCGGCAATTGTCTGATTTGTTCAATATAGGCCGTTACATTGCGGTCTTCCAGTATCGGATAGCGGTATCCCAATCGTTCTGCGAGCGGCATGCCGACCTTGCGAATCAACTCGCCCGCTTCAAAAAGCTTGTTCCACTGCTCTTCCGGGTCGGCGCCCACATAGAGCGAAATATACGCCTTGTAAATGTCAGGCCCCAGAAACCGCTTGAACCATTTTCCGGAACTGCCGACGTTCACCTGCCAATCATGGTTTATGCCCACATGCCACTCCAGAAGAAAGCGCAGCGATTCCATGAAATAATAGTCGTAGAGGTTTTTCACTCGCGGAATTTCGTCCCGCCACAGTTCTTTCGCGATATACACCTGGAGCCACCACAATTCAACGAGGTGTAGATCCCACAAATCTTGCGAAGGCCGCTTGATGAAATAGGATCGGTCGCTCGGCTCAGGCAGCTTCAAATTCAAGTCGTCCTTATCGAGCAAAACTTTACTTAACGAGTCTTCAAAAACTTCCCGAATATTTTTGATGTCTTTAAAACTGAGATCGATTCTGACGCTGTCTTTGAACTGCATCATGTAAATGGAAGAGCCGTCCTCAAAATACTCATATTGAACGACAACGCGTTCGCCGAATTCGGAGATCCAGCTCCTGTCGGCATTGTACGGATGACGCTGCAAGTCGGCCATATAATAGTCAACGTCATAATCCTGCATAAAATCTTTCGGGGCATTCGGATTCGTACGCGAGCCGTTAAGCACAACACATCGAATATTCGGATCCCGACCGGCAAATTGCAAAATTTGCGCCAGCACTTCTTTTTCATTTCGCATAATCGTTTGACCTCCGCATTCTTTTTGGTATAGATGAACTTCACAGAATGCGGCAGGGGGGCCACGAGCGCGAGTGATTCAATCGGCTTGTTATAAACGATTCAACATTTTGTTCATCGCCTGATCCATCCCTTCATTTTCCACTACCAATAAGTTACCATTTCTTCGCCGGTCGTGCAGCTCGTAATTATGGCAAAATCAACTGCCTGAGATGCCTGGCCGTTTGCTCCGGGTGCGACAGCGGAAAATGATGAGCCTCCGGAATTTGCACGGTGCGCAAGGAGCGGTAACGTTCCGGCAATTGATATACCCGGTCCTTTGTACCCCATAGGATCGATATTTGCCCTTTGAGCAACGCTGCGGGCGAAACCTCGAAGCTCTCCGCGCGCGTGAGGGCGGCAAGGGCTTCGGCGGTCGTCTTCCGGACGCGCGGCGACCGCAGTTCCCCGAGGACATAATCGGCATACGCCGGCGGAATGTCCTCGATGCGCTCGAAGCAGCTTTGCGCCAGCAGCTGCTTCCGCAAGCCCGCCGCGTCAAGCCGGCGCAGCGCGAGCTCCGTCATGCGCGCGCTGCGGTACAGGCGCGGCGCGCTGTGCAGCACAGGCTGCAGCAGATGCAGCCCGGCGATGAGCTCGGGTACGCGTTCCAACGCTTTAGCGGCGAGCAATCCGCCCAGCGAATGACCGACCAGCGTAACCGGGGTGTCGAAAGAACGGATCGCCTGTACCAGCGATTCGACATGTCCCTTCAGCACACCCTGCCTGTGATGGTACGGGGAGCGGCCGAAGCCGGGGAGATCGACCAGGCATACGGACGATTCGGGGAACTGATCGGCAAGCGGGATCAGACAATCCGCTCCGCTTAAAGTTCCGTGCACGAACACGATCGGCGGATTCGTTTCCGGACCGCTTCCCTTCCGCTCCAGCGCCGCCAAAGGTCCGCGTTTGCTGTGAAAATATCCGGCCGGGTCAGGAGCGGAATGATGGAGCCTGAATTCCAGATCCGTGAATGTGAACGGCAGGACGGTTGCATTCACGGCATGGGCCAGCCCGTGTTTGCGCTGAACACCGCGCGCGGCTTCCAACGGGTAGCCGACATCCACGATAAAATCGAGCGATTCCTTCGGGATACCCAACTTGCGCCCCAACGGGGTGCCAAGCACTTTGGACAGCAAGGCCGGCGTTATCGAGCCGAGCGGCTTGCCGACCCGAAGCTCCTTGGCCATTTCCGATGCCAGCTTCACCATCGAAGGATTTTGCCGCTTTTCGTCCATCAAGTAATACGTGCCATTGGCAGGTTCGGACTCACCGGCAAGAGCGCTGATGAACTCGGCTGCGTGGTCCACGTGAACGAGCGGAAGCCAATGCGACTTGCCGCCGGGAACGAGCCCCATCAGCTTGCGCGCCGTGGAACCGACAAGAATGCCTAGCCCGCCGGTCTGCGGCGTATTTCCGTGCTCGGAGCTGCCGATGACGACGCTCGGATGGATGACGGAGAGCGGAAATCCTTCTTTGCGTGCGCCCCGGCGAATGTGCAAATCGGCCAAAAACTTCATCCGCTCATAAGGCGGATATTTCTCCAAACGGGCGATGACGGGTTCCGGCGAGCTCGCGTTCTCATCGGTGACTGGGCTTTTAAATCCAACCACATGGATTAAATGCCGCAGACCCTTGCGCTTATGAATGTGCGCAGCCAATGCCAGCATCTCGTCCGCAGCTTGCAGAAAAGCCGCCCGGGCCTCCTCCTCGCCGAGCAAAATATCCATCGGGCCGCCCGCATGGATGATGAC
Organism: Paenibacillus sp. sgz302190; assembly: GCF_059820445.1. Taxonomy (NCBI): domain Bacteria; kingdom Bacillati; phylum Bacillota; class Bacilli; order Caryophanales; family Paenibacillaceae; genus Paenibacillus; species Paenibacillus sp. sgz302190. Next base: position 12,484 of record NZ_JBZYAO010000025.1, on the reverse strand, counting down.
ATCCGCCGCCAAAGCCAGCTCCCTGTCCGCCTCGGTCAATCCGAGACCGGGCGCAGCCAAATCCCCGATGACCGGCGTCATGTATGCGGAATTCCACCCTGCTTCCAAGCTCATCTGTCTGTTAACCTGCTCCCATTTCTTGCGCGACCGGGCAAGAACCGTGATCGTATGCTTCTCCCGGGAAAGCTGCAGCAGCGTATGCATGCCTATAAAACCTGTACCGCCAGTTACAAAAATGTGTGCCATTTCATTCGCTCGCTTTCTTTTTTAGCACTAAACAGTACTAATTTTTATTAAAAAAATTACTTTAGCAAAAATGCTAAAGATAAAAGTGAATCCTCCAGCAGGGTTGGATTTTGGCTTGCATGCCGCAGGAAAAGTCCGCCTTCGATCGCCGAGACGATGAATTGGGCGGTCGGTCCAACAGGCAGCCCCGCCTTGAACTCCCGTTTGTTCATGCCTTCGATCAGCAGAGCTTCTACCGTTGCGACCTGGTCGCGGAAAAAACGGCTCAGCTTCTCCTTAAAAACCGGTACATCCTGCGGCATTTGTGTGTAAAGGGTAAGAAACGGACATCCGCCCAAACATTCCAGCTCCTGGCGGGTCAGCATGTGCAGCAGCGCTTCAAAGCGTTCCCGGACGGACTTGTCCGTGCGCGAAGCGGCTTCGGCGATCATCCCCGAGTACATGTGAACGAGTTGATCGAGAATCGCCGACAACAGCTCCTCCTTGCTTTTGAAATAGTAGTAGATGTTCGTTTTGGACACCTTGCTCACGGCTACGATTTCATCCATACTTGTGGCAAGGTAGCCTTTGGTGAGAAACAAGGAGGCGGCGACTTCGAGAACGACATCGCGATTCGTTTTTTTATGTTTTTTCATCATGATTAGTACTATATAGTACTGAAATCTATTTGTCAAAATCGCCTGAAATTCCCGCGGCAGCAGCAAGCAGTTCAAAGGAACGGAGCCGCTTCGCATAGTCCGGTATCATCGTAACGGCCAAAAACTCCTCCACCTCATGCTGCTCTTTGAGCTCCGTCAACTGAGCGATCACCGAATCCCCGGTTCCCGCAAGCAGCTTCCCGGCAGCCGAAGACGCCCGCTCCGCTCCCGGCTGCATGCCGAACAGAACGCCTCCGGCAGTGCCCAGCCGCTGCGCCTCCTCCACCCTATCCGCGCATACGACGCCGACGGCGATGATGACCCGCGGCTTCCGCAAAAGCGCCGAAGGCCGGAACTGCTGCCGGTACGCGCCAATCGCTTCAGACGCGTCCTGCTCGCTCATGAATTGTCCGAACACGTAGCCTGTTCCGAATTGGGCCGCATAAGCGGCGCTCTTCAGGTTCGTTCCGAGCATCCACACCTGCGGCGGAACAGCAGGAACGGGCCTTGCCGTAACTAGCTGGCCCTCGCATTCATAATCGCCGGACAGCAGGCTCATCAGCCCTTGCAGCGTGTCCGGCAGGTTGCGGACGTTTTCCAGGAAATTGCCGCTTAGCGCAATTGCCGCTTGGGCCGAAGCGCCGGGCGCCCGGCCGATTCCGAGATCGATTCGGTCCGGATACAGGACGGACAGCGTATGGAATGTTTCGGCTACTTTAAGCGGCCTGTAATGCGGCAGCAGAAGCGCGCCGGAACCGAGCCTGATCCGGCTCGTCCGCGCGCCGATATGAGCAAGCAGCACTTCAGGCGACGTGCAGGCCAGACCCTGCATATCGTGATGCTCGGCGACCCAGTAACGCGAATAGCCGAGCTTTTCTGCGGTTTGCGCAAGCAGCACCGACTGTTCGAGGGCATAAGCCGGTTCGGCGGGTGCGAAGACGGGAACTAGATCCAACACGCTAAGTTTCATAGCAAAAATCTCCTCCTTTTGCCATAATGCACCAAAAATACAACGTGCACAACCCCGAATTCCCCCAACAGCAAAAAAAGCCCGTTCCGCAGCAGCCGAAGCTGTACGCGAAACAGGCGGATCCGCCTAAATATCCGGGCTACAATTCAATCATCGCTTTGATCACTTTGGATTCGGGCTTCAGCCAGGAATCGAAGGAGTGAATTGCATCGGCAAAAGGCACGCGGTGCGTCACGTAGCTGCCCGCATCGATGCCGCCGCTCTTTAACGCGCCGATCACCTGCTCAAAATCCTCCTTCGTGGCGTTCCGGCTCCCCATCAGCGTCAGCTCGCGCTTGTGAAATTCCGGGTCGTGAAAAGCGATATCGGCCTTGACCAGTCCGACGAAGAGCAGCTTGCCGCCGTGGGCGGCGTAGCCGAATGAATCGGTCATCGATTGCTTGTTTCCCGTCGCATCGAAAACCGCCGTCGGGAATTCCCCGTCCGTCAGAAGCGCCAGCTGCTCCCTGGGCTCGCGCAGCGCATGAACCGTGTGGTCGGCCTTGGCCCACTGCCGGCAAAACGCCAGCCGCTCGTCGTTCACATCCATGGCGATGACCCGCGCGCCCTGCCGCTTGGCAAACGCCATGACGCCCAGCCCGATCGGGCCGGAGCCGATGACAAGCGCCGTTTCCCCGCGGCGCAGCTCCGCTCTCCGGACCGCGTGAGCGCCAATGCTCAGCGGCTCCACGACCGCCGCCTGCTCCAGCGTCAAGCCATCCGTCTTGATCAGATGGCTGACAGGGACGGAGATATATTCCCGCATCCCTCCGTCGGCATGAACGCCCAGCACCGACATATCGGTGCAGCAGTTCGTTTTGCCCCTCCGGCAGGCGATGCAGCTTCCGCAGTGCATATAGGGGATGACGCTGACCTGATCGCCGCTCTCGAGCCCGCATCCGTCGCCTGCGACGGCTTCAACCGTGCCGGACAGCTCATGGCCAAGCACGCGCGGATATGTAAAGAACGGCTGATTCCCTTTATAGGCGTGAAGATCCGTGCCGCATATGCCGATCCGCCGGATGCGCACAAGAGCTTCGCCCGGAGCCGGAACGGGGACGGGCAGGTCAACGAATTTCAGCGAGTCCGCTCGCTCGCATACGATTCCTTTCATCACAGCGCCTCCCCCGCCGATTGCCCGGCATCGTTGTACTCAGGCCGGCCGCTCGGCCAGCTGAGATTATGAACGGGCTGCAAAATGCGCAGCACCTCCGCCAGCAGCTCCCGGTCGATCGGCTCCTCCGTCCACGCTATATTGTTCGCGATATTCAGCGGACTGGCCGTGCTGACCAGCGTCGTCGGGATGCGTTCGTTAGCGGTGGAGAATTGCACCGCCAGCTTGGCAATATCGGTACCCCGACCGGCACAGTATTCCGCCGCTTGCCTGCAAGCCGCCTTAATCGGCCCGCCTGCCGGATGCCACTCCGGCGTTCCCCGCGTGCTCAGCAGCCCCATAGACAGCGGGGAAGCGTTCACCAATCCGATGCCCCGCTCCTCCAGCAAGGGAAGCAGGCCGAGCAGCGCCGTATCGTTCAGCGAATAATGGCAGTAGGATAAAATCACGTCCGCTTCAACACGGGGCAGCAGCCTTTCAAACAACCGGATCGGCAGGCCGGAAATGCCGTAAAAACGTATTTTGCCCTCCCCCTTCAATCGCTGCAAAGCCGGGATCGCTTCTTCTACGATCTGATCGGCGGACGCAAACTCGACGTCATGCAGGAAAAGCAGATCGACATAGTCCGTATGCAGACGCCGGAAGCTTTCTTCCAGACTGCCGGCAATCCGCTCTTTGGAAAAATCGAAGCTGTCCTCGCCGTACCGTCCCACCTTCGTGGACAGCACCAACTTGCCGCGCGGCAGCTCCCGGACCGCTTTGCCCAGCACGGTTTCGGCTTTCGTCAAGCCATAGTAAGGGGCCACGTCGATGTAGTTGATTCCCGCATCGACCGCCGTATGTACGGTGCGGATTCCTTCCGCTTCATGCGCATCCCGGAAAACGCTTCCAAGCGAAGATGCGCCAAAGCTCAAAACGGAGACGTCCAGTCCCGTTCGTCCTAACGATCTGTATTTCACATCCATCACTCCCCATTGCGGATTTCTTCATTTCCTTTCATTTTATCAGCAATATCGAAATAAAAAATGATTTTAAATAGCAAATATATACTCTTTTTTGATATAATATTCAAAAAATATCCGGCCCGGAGGAGCAATAGATGACCCCTATCCGCAAGCAATTCGCAGCAGAATCCGCATTCCCGTTCGCATTTGTATACAAAGATACGAAAAACATACAAAGCGAGCTGCCGGACCACCTTCACGACTGGTATGAGCTTGTGTACGTGTACCGGGGACAAGGCACTTTCTTCATCGATCAAACTTTCTATGATATGCAGCAGGGCGATCTGTTCGCGATCCCGGGCAATACGATCCACCGGGCGCTTCCCGACAAGGACGATCCGGTCACCTCTTCCGCCGTCTTCTTCAGCCCCCTGCTCGTCCGGCATGCGGCGCTCGGCGATTCGTTCTCTTACCTGAGCTGTTTCGAGCAAGCCAAAAAGCGCAAACAGTACAAATTTGCGCTCGAATATTCGCAGCAGTCCGCCATCGAAGCCGGCCTCGAACAAATCCAGCTCGAGATGGCGGCCAAACATCTGGGTTACCGTCAGGCGATTGTGCTCCATTTGCAGCAAATACTGCTCCCTATGAACCGCACAGTCGAGCCCGGAGGCCGCCACCGCATAGCGGATTCGCCGTTCGGCCCGTTATGGATCCGGGAAATACTGCCGTATATCGACGAGCATTTGCACGAAAGCATCGGGCTTGCCGAGCTCTCGCGCAGGGCAGCCGTCACGCCGGCTCATTTCAGCCGCTCGTTCAAACAGTTTACCGGAATGAATTTGACCGCTTATGTGACGACCAAACGGATGATCCGCGCCAAGGAGCATCTGGCCGTCTCCGACCATACGATCGGCCGCATCGCCGAGCTTTGCGGATTTGAAACGCTGCCGCACTTTCACCGCATGTTTAAGCGGATTATGGGCTTGACTCCGGCCGCCTACAGAAAATCGCTGGAATCAGGCCGCTCTCATTGATAATCGTCGTACAGACTCGAATAATTGAGCAGCAGCGTTAAGAAGCCGGCTACGATGAAAAGAAAAAATCCCAAAATTTCCAAATGGTACACGTTAGGGAAAACGATGAAGCAAAAACCGGTAATCAAAGCCGCCCAGTTTTGCCATGCTTTTTTTCCCGATTTGCCGATCGCCAGCAAGGAGCAAAGAAACTGAATAGCACCGAGCGCTACGCAAACGACCGTGGCATTTTGCAGCCCGGAGAAGCCGAATATCCAGGGAGCGGCAATAAAACAGACGCCAATGCATGCAGACAGCACATTTTTGATCATGGCCCGTCTTCACCTCCATGATGAACCTTGATCCCATTATATGCAAACGCTTTCAGATATGTGCCGCAGGCTGTCGCCTTTTTGTGAATCATGTCCGCGTTTGCCGATTCTGCATGCCGTGAAAATTTAGACTGACTGTTCTCCTGATGATTCCGCTATAATGGATATAATTGATGCAGCAACCATTCTTAATTTTTTTCGGGGGACAGCCGATGTCATCTTCGCTTCGTTTCAAGTTACTTGCAGCCTTAGTGCTCATTACTTCCATATCTTTATTTATCGTCGGTTTCGCCAATTACAAGCTGTCCAGAGACAGATTGATCCAGCAGTTGGAAGAACAATCGCTCTCCACAGTTAAAAATTCAGCGCAAAATTTGTATGACTTTCTTTCGATTCGTCTGGCCGAGATTGAATTGATCAGCCGCATGAGCGTAATGAAGCAGGGGACGCTGAAGGAACAGCTCGATTTTTTGAACCAGGAGCTGCGGGCCGGCGGGGAACGCTACGACTCGATGGGAATCGCCGACCTTGCCGGCAATTTGACGCTGACTACAGGCGAAGTACTGAATATCCGGGGAGAAAAATATTACACGGACGCCATGTCCGGTAAAACGTCCATCTCCGACCCTTATTTCTCGAATAAAGGGGATTACATCATCAGCATCACCGTACCGGTATTTAACGACCGGAAGCAATTGATCAGCATCGTCGATATTTCGCTCGACGCCGCGGCAACGTTCCGCCAGCATCTGGTTCCGCCTTTGCTGAACGGACGAAATCTGCTGATCAACCGCGAGGGGCTCATGCTGTACAATACCCAGCCTTCGTTGATTTTGAAGCGAAACTTGTTCACCACACTCGCCGATAAAGCTCCCGAGTTCAAAGAGATGCTGTCCCATGACTCCGGCTCTTTCAACGTCACGTTCGACGAAAACGAAATGCACCTTTTTTATACCCGCGTGCCCAAACTGGATTGGTACCTCGCCTATTCCGTGCCCAAAAGCACGTTCGAAGCGCCGGCCGAGCCGCTGCTGTGGACGACCGTCGGCTTGATCGTGTTCACCGAGCTTGTCCTGTCGTGTTTGATTTATTGGACAGCCTATTCGCTCATTATCAAACGCATTTTGCAAATCCTGCACGTTACCGAGGCGGTTGCCGACGGAGATTTCTATATGAAGCCGCTTTTCTTCAAAAGCAAGGACGAGCTCGGGGCGCTGGCCCACTCGGTGAACGGAATGATCGAGAACTTGCGGGAGCTTTTCGAGCCGTTCGAGGCTTTTATCCGGCATAATCAGTATGCGATGATCGTGATCGATCCCTGCTTCACCGTTCTTCATTTCAATCAGCGGGCCGAGGAAATGCTCGGCTATTCGTACGCCGATGTCGTGAAAAAGGCGACGCCTGCGCTGTGGCTGGACCACGGGCAGCTTCAGGACAGAGCCGCGCGCTACTCGGCCGAGCTGAACGAGCATGTGCCCGCCGACAGTACGGCGCTCGTCATTAAATCGCTGCGCAGGCGGCGCGAGGATACGGAATGGATCTGGCGCCGCAGGGACGGCAGCCGCCTGTATGTGGAATCGAACATCAGCGTCATTACACATCCGGACGGAAGCTTGAAAGGATACGTGTGCATCGCCCGGGACGTCAGCGAAATCAAGGAAAGCACGGCTACGAAAGAGCGGCTGCTCGCTATTATGGAAAGCGCCCACGACATCATTCTCACCTTTGACCGGAAGGGCAACATTTTGTACATGAACCAGGCCGGCAAAAAATATTGCGAAATCGGCGACGAAGAGCTGGCGGTTCGGCGCCATTTCAGCCATTACGTGGAAATTTTGTGCAGCGTCGATTTTGACGAAGGGTTGGCTCTCGCCGTCAAGCAAGGCTTTTGGGAGTTTGAAGCTGAATTTTTGACCAGGAATAACCGCGCTCTTTTTATGTCGCTTATTATTGTTCCTCACATTACGACGGAAGGAAGCGCCTATTACTACTCGGCGATCACCCGGGACATTACGGATCAAAAGCGCTCGCAGGAAGAGCTTATCCGGGCCAAGCGGGAAGCCGACGAGGCCAATCAGGCCAAGAGCATGTTCCTTGCGCGCATGAGCCACGAAATCCGTACTCCGCTAAACGGGATTATGGGATTGACGTATTTGCTGGAGCGTACCGGCATGTCCGCGCTTCAGAAAGACTATGTCGGCAAAATCGCTTCATCATCGCAGGCGCTCTCCCAAATCATTAACGATATTCTCGATTTCTCCAAAATGGAAGCGGACAAGCTGACCTTCGAGCGCATTCCGTTCCAGCTGGCGGAAACGCTTGACCGGATTTGCGAAACTTTGAGCGTCCTGCTCGGCAACAAGCCGATCGAGTTTATTTGCAGCGTAGACCCGCAGGTTCCTTCCACCCTGGTCGGCGATCCGCTGCGGATTTATCAAATTTTGCTCAATCTGACCAGCAATGCGGTTAAATTTACCGAAGAAGGATCGATAACTGTGCGGATCGGGGTCGAGGAGTCCGGGCAGGAGTCCGGCCAAGACGAGGTGCTGCTCGCTATTACGGTCAGCGATACCGGCATCGGCATTCCCGAATCCCAGCTAACGAAGCTGTTTCAGCCTTTTGCCCAGGCCGACGGTTCAACAAGCCGCAGATTCGGAGGCACCGGACTGGGACTTGTCATCTGCAAAAATTTAATCGAACAGATGGGCGGCAGCCTCGACGTCTGCAGCGAGCCCGGCGCGGGCAGCGAGTTCCGGATGCGCATCCCTTTCGAGCTTTGCGCTCAGCAGGAAACCGCTGCACCGCTTCTTCCGGTGAAAGCGCTCGTCGCCGAAGACGAGCCGGCGCTGCGGGAAACTTTGGTGAACATGCTGCATTCGATTTGCGAAGAAGCGGCCGGCGTTTCCTCCTGGACCGAAGCGTTGAAAGCGGCGGGCGTAATCCCGCTCGATCTGCTGATCCTTGACATGGAGGCGCCGGATATGTACGGAATAGAAGCATGGTTGGAGATGAAATTCATCTGCGACCGTCACAACATCCGCACGATTCTGTACACGTCCTTGGCAGGACACGATGCGCTCGCCCAGCTTCCGGAAGAGGCCAGACCCGACGCCGTGTTGGTCAAGCCCGTAAGCCTGAGGGCTTTGCAGCATGCGATCGACACTGTAACGGCCGCCGGCGCCGTGGACTCCGTTGAGCAGACGACGGAGGGCAAGCAGGCCAAAGCGGAAAATGAGGAGCGCATTCTGATCGTGGAAGATAACGAGATCAATCAAATTGTCGCCCGGTCGCTGCTGGAGAACAGAGGCTACGCCGTCCAGGTTGCCAACAACGGATTCGAAGCCATCAACCAGTTGTACAACGGCGCCTGCTCGCTCATATTGATGGATATACACATGCCTGTTCTGGACGGCATCGAGACGACCGTGCTCATCCGGCAATTTCCGGAACTCAGGTCAATCCCGATCATCGCGCTTACGGCCGATTCCACGAACGAACAGCGCAAGGCGTGCCTTCAGGCAGGTATGAACGACGCAATTGCAAAGCCGATTCATCCCGACAGTCTGTTTGAAGTCATCGACCGCTATTTGGCGAAGGACAAGCAGACTCCCGAAGACTACCCGAAAAACTTGCCGGATACCGCTCCGCAGCGGCCTCACTTTGAAGCTTGTCTCGATACCGGGCAAGCACTCGAACGATTAGGCGGGCGGGAATATCTCTATCGCCACATGCTGGACAAATTCCATGATCAATTCACCGATGCGGTGCCGCAGCTGCAATCGATGATTCAATCCAACCGTTACCCGGAAGCGTTGCGGGCGCTGCATACTTTGCGGGGAGCGGCCGGGAACATCTCGGCAAACCGTGTATTGCAGACGGCCAGCGAGCTGGAGACCGCGCTTGCGAATGCGGCGGAGAGCGAAGGGCCGGCGCTTTTGCTGAAGCTGCAAACCTTTGCGGACGAAATGAGCGAGTTGTTTCAAGCCATAGAAATGATGAAAACAAGATAAAACAGTATGTTCCATGCATAAATAGAACTAATTAACTAGTTTAACCAAGTTTTTTCAGCGTTCCTACAAATTTCGACACATTTCGCGAAAACTTCCGCCTATAATCAAATTACCCTCATAGTCTAAAAGAACTAATAAACTATCAGGGTATTTTATTCGGGAATGAGGGAAGCGCTTGCTTACGACAATCTCAATATTTCAACTGCAATGCGTGCATGCCTTGCTGTCTTTTTTGATTTCTGTAATCAGCTGCTTCCTGTTTACTTTTTTTTACCTGGTCGTCGACCGTTCTTCGCTTGGCACCGTCAACCGGACATACATGAAGTGGGGCAGCTTCGCGGCCGTCGGCTTTTCCTATTGGCTCTCCCACACCGCAAGCGCAGTTGCGGTTCCGCAAACCGCCGCTCATTCGGATCTGCTGCACAGCGTATATTTCGCTTGTATTCTCGCTTATACCATGCTATTGATGCACATGGCCGCACACAAAACCGGGCAAGACGCAGCAGCGGCGTCTTTCGGCTGCAGCTTCATGCTCGCCGGAAGCGCTTTACTGTTTGACGGGATCAGCTATTGGGCTATGTATCCCGATTTAATTATGTGGAATCCCGTCCTAACCTTGTCTTCGCTCATGATAGCTGCAGCCGTGGTCTACATGCTCTTTCGCTTCCTGCGCCTTCTGATCGGACAGCATCCGCCCGGCATCGGCATGATCGTGCTGTTAAGCTGCATCTGCGGAGCGGCGCTCAGCATGTTCCCGGTCTTGACCAAGCTTTCGTTTCTACGTCTTAACGGCGGGGAATCGGCTTATTACGTCGCATTTACCGTGGAGTTGGCGGTGCTGCTTATGCTTATGAAGCTATCGAATGCCGGTGCTTACCGGACCCTCGATCAGCCGCAATTGCCCGCAGACTTGGTCGATGAACCTGATTCGGCAAACAATCCTGACGCGGTTTTCCGCCTCGATCAATTGGCACGAATCTCCTATCTCAACCATTCCATGTTGGCACTTTGCGGCTACAGGCCCGACGAGCTGATCGGCCAATCCATCACGAGCATCATAAGCTCCGATCAGACGACAGCGGCATTAGAGCAATGTTACCACGGGTTTACGGGAATCTCGCGGTCTTTTGACAGCAAGCTTCTGCGCAAAAACGGGGACAGGCATTTTTGCCGGATTTCCATGATTCCGATATGGAACAACAATAAAATCATCGGACTTTACATGGTAATGAAACTCGATTGAAATATATGCCGATTTGTGTCACTATTATCATATGCGTTTTACAAGCATGCAATAAATACGTATAGGTGGTTAATCATGACAACAACGAACGCGCCATATCGAATCTTGTTATATTATAAATTCGTCACCGTTCCCGATCCCGAAGCGCTGGCCAAAGAACATTTGGCTTACTGCAAAAAGCTCGGGGTCAAAGGACGCATCCTGATTGCCTCGGAAGGAATCAACGGCACGCTTTCGGGCACGGTCGAACAGACCGAGGCTTACATGCGGATGATGCGCCAAATCCCGCTGTTCCGGGACATCGTCTTCAAAATAGACGAAAGCGACAAGCACGCTTTTCAAAAAATATTCGTGCGCCCCAAGAAGGAGCTCGTTACGTTCCGTCTGGAAGAAGACGTAAACCCGAACGATTTGACAGGCGTCCACTTGAAGCCCAAACAATTTTACGAAAAGCTGCAGCAGGAAGACGTCATCGTGCTCGACGGCCGCAACAACTACGAGTACGATATCGGCCATTTCCGGGGAGCGATCCGGCCTGATGTCGAGACCACAAAGGAATTCCCGGAGTGGATCCGCGACAACCTGCAGGAATTCAAGGACAAGCCGATTCTTACTTATTGCACCGGCGGCATCCGCTGCGAGAAGCTGTCCGGCTTCCTGCTCAAGGAAGGCTTCACGGAAGTGTACCAGCTTGACGGCGGCATCGTCAGCTACGGCCACGACCCGGAAGTGCAGGGCCGCCTATTCGACGGCAAATGCTACGTGTTCGACGAGCGCATTTCCGTGCCGATCAACCGCACGGACGAAGATGTCGTCATCGGGCGCTGCTATCATTGCGGCAAACCCGAAGACCGCTACATCAACTGCGCCAACGACTACTGCCACTTGCAGCACATTTGCTGCGAAGAGTGCGAGGAGGAGCACAACCGCTTCTGCTCCAAGGAATGCGAAGAAGCGACGCTTGCCCGCATGGAAGCGTAACATAAAGGTGGAGCAGAAGGTTATTCTGCTCCACCTTTTTTTCGGCGGCGGGCCGGCCGTAGCCGCCGGCCGTGCAGCCGGAAGCCCGCTGGGTGACCGGCGGGATCGACGCGGCTCTCCGTTGGTGCAGCCGGATTGGGCTGCCCCCGCTGCTGAGTCGCCGGGATGGGCGCGGCTCTCTCTTGGCGCAGCCAGTAAGGGCTGCCACACACTGCTGAGTCGCCGGGGGTAGGCGCCCGATTCTCTTGGCTCAGCCGGTAAGGGCTGTCACACACTGCTGAGTCACCGGCATAGGCGCCCGACTCTCTTGGCTCAGCCGGTAAGGGCTGCCACACACTGCCGTGTCACCGGCATAGGTGCCCGACTCTCTTGGCTCAGCCGGTAAGGGCTGCCCCCACCTAGGACAAGGTAAGCAAAGGCGTGGAATGTTTCGTTGAGCCGTCTGACTTGGCGGAACTGTTCACGAAACGGCTTGGCATGCCGAAAGCCTGCAAAAGTGCAGGTTTTTTCCGTAATAACGGTTCATTTGGGCGAAAAGCCTGCAATTGTGCAGGAATTTTCGCTCAAAATGAGCCTGAGCCCATGTTCGCGGCGAAAAGCCTGCACATTTGCAGGAATTTGTCGTGGCCGGCGCATCCATCGAGCAAAAACTGCACTTTTGCAGGTTTTCTTCGCGCAACCAGGCATATTATGCGACTGGCTCTGGCGTATGGGCGTGTGGGTTTCTCCACATCTAGAATGTTTCGTTGAGCCGCCTGACTTGGCACAGCCGCTCACGAAACGGCTTGGCATGCCGAAAGCCTGCAAAAGTGCAGGTTTTTTCCGCAAAAACGGCTCATTTGGGCGAAAAGCCCACTAGCTTTGCAACAAACCTGACATGAAAAATTTTGTTTCAAAATGTTCCTAAAATTGTATTTTATTGATACTTTTATCTGGTGGATCATTAAAAAATCT
>NZ_JBZYAO010000024.1:63074-110106 GCF_059820445.1 Paenibacillus sp. sgz302190 | reverse complement strand
CTGCGCACCCGCTGCGCACCCGCTGCGCACCCGCCTGCGCACTCGCCTGCGCACTCGCTAGCGCACCCGCTGCGCACCCGCCTGCGCACCCGCCTGAGCACTCGCTCGCGTACCCGCCTGAGCACTCGCTCGCGCACTCGTTCGCGTACCCGCTAGCGCACTCGCATGCGCCCCCACATGCGTGGGTTACGTCGCTGTATGACGGAAGGTCATGCGACAGCTTGGCTTGGCAGGTCGGCCGATGGGAAAACCTGCAAAAGTGCAGGAATTTTCCGTGGAAATGGCTCATTTTGGCGAAAAGCCTGCAAAAGTGCAGCAATTTTTGACAACAATGAATGTTGAGCCCATATGTCGGGAAAAAGCCTGCACAATTGCAGGAATTGCGCGAAGTAAGCGCATGAAGGAGCAAAAACCTGTACTTTTGCAGGCATTTTCGCGAAAAGCTAAACAGTTTGCGTGGCCGGCTCTGGTGGAGGCTTTTCAACAGCTTGCGCTTGCATGACGGCGGTCGGCCGCCACCTAAGGGCCCTCACGCGGCACCCACTTGTGAAAATATCGTGAACTTGAGCGTGTACAGAGGCCAAAACGCAGGAACGCTTCCTTGTCCGTATCGTTTGAATTCGGTTATACTAAAGAAAACCATTTCAAAACGATGTGGAGGCGTCAAATGTTCAGCGTAATGATTTTTTTACACGTGATTAGTGCTTTGCTGTTGGGGGTTTATGTCGTGTTTCCTTTTGTAGCGGGACGCGCGGCGTCGTTGTCGGGAGCAGGACAGGAGAGCTTTGTCGGCTTGCTTTCTTTTTTTAACCGCATGGGCCAGTTTGCCTTGATCGTATCGTTTATTACCGGCGGTGCGATGATCCATTCGGCCGGCGTATCGGTGCCTTGGATGATCATTTCGGTCGTGCTTTTGCTGATCATCGGAGCCGTAACCGGCATGCTCGGTTCGAGAATGAAAAAGCTGGTCGCTGCAGCTAAGGCAGGAACCAGCGTAGTATCGGATGCGGCAAAAATCAGAGCATACAGCTGGATTGCGGCCATTGCCGTCATCGTTGCCGTATTTTTCATGCTCAACCGCAGCATCCTGTAGTTATTCGGATAGTTCGTCCAGCGTTTTTTCCAGGCTAGGGGCCATATACTGCAAAAAGTAATCGACTTCGGGCATGTCCATTCGTTGAATGGCTTGCTCGATTTGTTTTTTGGCGGTGCCGAATTCGCGGTTGCCGGCCGACAGCTCGGTGACGCATTTGAGGTAAGCGTCGAGCAAATCGGCGGCTTTGACGTAGCGGCTTAGCTCGGTGTTCTCGCCTTTCCCCGTTATAAGCGGCTTATACGCGGTTTTCAGCGCGTCGGGGATCGTCTGGAGCAGCTTGTCGGCGGCCAGCGCTTCGATTTGGCGGAAATTGCTCAGAATATCCGAGTTATGATGCTTGACCGGAGTCGGAATGTCGCCTGTGATCACTTCCGTCGCATCGTGGAACAAGGCGAGGGAAATAGCCTGACCGACCGGAATGTCCCGGCCGAACACTTCATTGGCGATAGTGCACAGCATATGGGTAAGAATGGAAACGTGATAAGAATGCTCCGCTACGTTTTCTTTGAGCGTATTGCGCATTAGACTCCATCGCTCGATATATCGCAGGCGGTATAAATAAGCAAAAAAATCGCTATTTGTCGTCATGCTTGCATGCTCCTCATTCTTGTTGTTTGACGCTCGGCGTCACCCGTTCGGCCACCTTGCCGGTGACGGGGGTGTAGACGAGCGGCAGCCCGATCAGCGCTTGCAGGTCGCCAAGCGCTATCGTGACCCGCCCGTGCTCGCGCAGCACTGGCTGNACCCGTTCGGCCACCTTGCCGGTGACGGGGGTGTAGACGAGCGGCAGCCCGATCAGCGCTTGCAGGTCGCCAAGCGCTATCGTGACCCGCCCGTGCTCGCGCAGCACTGGCTGGCGCAGCGGGACGCGCTCCTCGCCGCGCGCCGCTTCCGCGGCATTCACCCGCAGGGTGAATGCCTGATCGCGCAGGCGGAGCAGAAGCGCTCCGCCGTCAAGGACCGCGCTGCCGCCGAGCTGCTCGGCGGCGGCAGCCGCGTCCACGCGCAGCGGGGCTGTGCCCGGCTGCGCGACGATGCGCCGCTGGATCGAGCGGTGAAGCAGCTCCGGCGTAATGCCGGGGCTGCCCGCGTTGATCCGCGGGATGCGCAGCAGATCGGCGCTGCGCGTCGCCATATCGGGCGTAATCGTGAAGGCGTAGCGGATGCCCGCCTGCTGAACGAGCTGCACCGCCTGGTCGCTGTTGATGCCGAACGGATACGCCATCGTGTCGATCGGGGTATCGCTCAGCGCATCCAGCTTGCCTTTGCAGGCAGTCGTATCTTTGAGAATCCGCTGCTTGTAGGCTTCGTCGGATTCCGGCTGCCCGTCCGTATTCGTCCTTCCGACGAGCGCGGCTTGTCCGCTTGGCAGCTTGTTGTGAAGGTTGTCCGTATGACAGCCGACATCGATGAAATTCGTATCATGGACCATCTCGCGGATCTGATCCTTCGACATGGAAGGAATGTAGGAACCGAGCGGATTGGCCAAATCTGTCGTAATGACGAAGTTCACGGCGGGAATGCGCAAGCTTTTTAATAGAGGCAGAGCTGACGTGTAAAAGCTTTGGTAGCCGTCGTCGAAGGTGACGAGCACGGCGTTGGAGGGGACGCTGGCGCCTCCCATGTAAGCTTTGAATTCGCTTAGCGAAATAAAATGATAGCCTTTGCTCAGCAAATATTGCAGCTGTTTCTGAAACAGCGCGGACGTAATCGTGCTGGAGCTTGTGTCCGTATCGTGAATATGATGATACATGAGTACGGCGACTTGGTCTTCATAATAGATTTGTCCGGCTCTGTCGGCGTGAAGCGGGCCAAGCAGCAGGCTGATGCCTATGATGCCTAGCAGAAAGGTAATTCCGATTTTTTTGAACATGCGGTGAATTCTCCTGTTTTCTCGGATTGAACGTCGAACTGTCCTATCGCGGTATGCTATAATAAATGATAATGATTATAATTTTGTTTTCAGAGAGGAGCCTTTCTTGTTATGCAGCATTTTTACCAGAGTGTCTATGATTTGATTGTCGAAACTTCCACGAACCTTCCAGGCGACGTGCGGCGTGCTGTTCAAGCGGCTCAGCAGCGCGAAGACGGCGGAACCCGTTCCGCGCTTTCATTGTCCCGGATTGCGGATAACATTCATATGGCGGAATGCAACGTGTCCCCGATTTGCCAGGATACGGGCATGCCCACGTTTATTATACACTGTCCGGTTGGAGCAAACCAACTCGTCATGAAAAAGCACATTCTTGAAGCGGTGGCGCAGGCGACGAAAGACAGCAAGCTTCGCACGAACTCGGTGGATTCGCTTACGGGTGCGAATACGGGGGACAACCTCGGGCCCGGAACGCCGGTTATTCATTTTGAGCAATGGGAAAAAGACGACATTGAAGTGAAGCTCATCCTGAAAGGAGGCGGCTGCGAAAACAAAAACATTCAGTACAGCCTGCCCGCCGAGCTTGAAGGAGTGGGCAAAGCGGGACGCGACCTCGACGGTATCCGCAAATGCATTATGCACGCGGTCTACCAGGCGCAAGGCCAGGGCTGCAGCGCAGGCTTCATCGGCGTCGGCATCGGCGGCGACCGCACAAGCGGCTACGAATTGGCGAAACATCAATTGTTCCGCCATGTGGATGACGTGAACCCGCATCCGGACCTGCGCAAGCTGGAAGAATACGTGATGGACAACGCCAACACGCTCGGCATCGGCACGATGGGCTTTGGCGGTCAAGTGACGCTGCTTGGCTGCAAGGTCGGAGTGGCGAACCGTCTGCCGGCGAGCTTCTTCGTATCCGTCGCGTACAACTGCTGGGCATTTCGCCGTCAAGGTGTCGTGCTTGATGCGGGCAGCGGCGAAATCAAAGGCTGGTCGTATCCGCGTGGAACGGAAGTATCCTTCAAGGAAGCGTTCGAAGCCGGTGCCAAGGAAGAGGACGACAGCGAGTCCGAGCGCCGCGAAATTGTGCTGACGACGCCGATTTCCGAAGAGCAGATCCGCTCGCTGAAAGTCGGCGACGTGGTCGTGATCAACGGCACGATGCATACGGGACGCGACGCCCTGCACAAATATTTGATGGATCACGACGCTCCGGTCGATTTGAACGGCGCCGCTATCTATCACTGCGGACCGGTGATGAGCAAGGATCAGGCAGGCGAGTGGCATGTGAGAGCGGCCGGACCGACGACGAGCATCCGCGAGGAGCCTTACCAGGGCGATATTATTAAAAAGTTCGGCATCCGCGCTGTAATCGGAAAAGGCGGCATGGGAGCCAAGACGCTGGCCGCACTTAAAGAGCACGGCGGCGTGTATTTGAATGCGATCGGTGGTGCCGCGCAGTACTACGCACGTTGTTTTAAGAAAGTCGAAGGCGTGGACTTCATGGAGTTCGGCATTCCGGAAGCGATGTGGCATCTGCAAACCCAAGGGTTCGCCGCCATCGTCACGATGGATTCGCACGGCAACAGCTTGCATGCCGATGTGGAAAAAAGCTCGTTGGAGAAGCTGTCGCTTTTGAAAGAGCCAGTATTCAAATAACCGCCGGTTTACAAAAAAAATACTGGATTTGGCACGGGGAAAAGGGATACTATGTAGAGTAGCCCTTTTTCTTTTTACCCAACATTGAACAGGCAGTCGAATGGAGGACCGGCGGATGACGAAATTCCGTGCCAAACTGACTTTGATTTTGATCTTACTAATCGGATTTTCGATGCTGATTGCAGGTCTGTTTATGGCCAAAGTGCTCGAAGATTCGCATATTGAAGCGCTGCAGGACAACATGAAGCGGGAACTGCAGGTGATTTTGGCTACGGGCGATTGGAGGCACAGCGGCAGCGAAAGCGAGCTGATAGCTTACTATACGGACCAAGCGCTGAAAATCAAGCAGAGCACGGATGCGAGACTGACCTTTGTGCGTGCCGACGGGCTCGTTCTGGGCGATTCCGATCAAGATCCGAAGCAGATGGACAACCATTTGAGCAGACCTGAAATTGCCGAGGCCGGCGGGCCGAACGAAGTCGGCTACATTACCCGATACAGCGGTACGCTCAAGGAAAAGATGCTGTACGCGGCTATCCCCGTCAAAAACGGCAAAGAGATAACCGGATATTTGCGCATCGCGATGAGCCTGGAGCAGGTCGATGCGTCGATCCGCAACCTTTGGTATTTCCTAATCGCCGGATTGGGCATCCTGTTTGTTATAGTAGGCATCATCAGCTACCGGATCGCTCGGGACATCACCCGGCCGATTGAAAATATGACCAAAGTCGCGATGCAAATTACGAATATGAACTATCAGGCGCGCGTCTCATCCTTAAGCAAAGACGAGGTCGGCCAGCTCGGGCAAGCGATCAACCGGATGTCCGAAAGCTTGCAGGAACAGATGGAGCGCATTCAGGAGAACGAGCGGCGGCTGCAGGGCGTTTTGGAAAACATGGTGAGCGGCATCGTGATGGTTGACCGGAACGAGCGGATCGTGCTGCTGAATCCTTCCGCCGAGTACATTCTCGGCTTTTCCGCGCAGGAGCTTCTGGGCAAAAGGTATAGCGAGGCGAAGCAGCAGTATGAGTTCGCCAAGCTGATTCAAGAGTGCATCGAAACGAAGGAACCTATCCGCGACGAGATGATTTTTTATTATCCGTCCGAACGCATCCTTGAATTGAACTTGAACCCGATTTCTCACGATGACGAGGAATGGGCAGGCGTCCTGATCGTCCTTCACGACATCACCGCAGTGCGCCGGCTGGAGCGGATGCGCAGCGAGTTCGTAGCCAACGTGTCCCACGAGCTGAAGACGCCGATTGCCGCAGTAAAAGGTTTTGCCGAAACGCTGCTCGCGGGAGCGCTGAACGATAAGGAGACGGCGGAATCGTTTTTGCGAATTATTTTCGATGAGAGCGAGCGGCTGAACCGTCTGATCGGAGACATTCTGGAATTGTCCAAAATCGAATCCAAGCGCATTCCGATGCATTTTTCGCCCGTGCATGTCGTTGAATTTATGGAAAAGACAATCAACGTGATGCGTACGGAAGCGGAGAAAAAGAACATCGAGCTGTGCCTGCAGGTTCAGGACGATATTTATTTGGAAGCGGATGAGGACCGGCTGCGGCAAATATTTATTAATTTGCTCTCCAACGGGATCAATTACACGCAGGATGGCGGCAAGGTGAAAGTGCGGGTCGAACCGCTGGACATGAATGCCCTCGGCGACTATGAGCGGCTGCGGGTCATCGTATCGGATACCGGGATGGGTATTCCGAAAAAGGATTTGCCGCGCATATTCGAGCGGTTTTACCGGGTGGATAAAGCGCGCTCCAGAAGTTCAGGCGGAACCGGGCTCGGGCTGTCCATCGTCAAGCATTTGGTGGAGCTGCACAAAGGAACGATCCGGGTCGAGAGCGAAGTCGGCATCGGCACCAAATTTACAATTGAACTGCCTGTCATCCACTAATTTACACGGGATTAATAAAATGTTTACATTCTCTTTACAAAACGGTGCTACGATGAGATTATTGCAAAGTGTTAAAATACTGTAAATTCGGGGGATCCCATGGCTCAAAAAATTTTAGTTATAGAAGATGAACCTACCTTAGCCAGACTGCTCTCATACAATTTATCGCAGGAAGGTTATGATACGAAGGTTGTCGATCATGGTGGCGACGGACTACAAGAGGCTTTGCAGCAAAATTACGATCTCGTTATTCTCGATATTATGCTTCCGGGCCTGAACGGGTTTGAAGTTTTGACCAAATTGAGACAAAAGGGCAACAGCACGCCGGTCGTTATTTTAACGGCCCGCAATGCGGAGGACGAAGTCGTCCAAGGTTTGAAGCACGGGGCTGACGACTATATTACGAAGCCTTTCGGCGTAGCCGAGCTTCTCGCCCGCGTATCCGCCGTGCTGCGCAGAACGCAGCCGGACGAGCTGCTGTCGGACAAACAAAAGTCGGCCGATAAAGTGATACAAGCCGGAGATTTGTTCATTTATCCGGAAAAATACGAAGTTATTTTGAACGGGGAATCGATTCCGCTGCGTCCCAAAGAGTTCGAGGTGCTGCTGTATCTCGTTCAGCGGCCAGGCGTTGTCGTGACGCGGGACGATTTGATGAATATCGTCTGGGGCTTCGACTACATCGGCGGTCAGCGGACGGTTGACGTTCACGTCAGCTCGCTGCGTAAAAAGCTCGAAATGAACCAGCAATCGGTGCAAATCGATTCGATTCGCGGCGTCGGCTACAAGCTGATCGCAGGTACGGTAAAAAAATAATGAGCCTGGGGCATGCTGATTGGCAGCCGCCCAGGCTCATTTTTGCACATACAGCACGTATACGCCTTCTCCCGCGGGCTCGCTCGCAACGCGGCATCCGCGTTCGCGAAACCAGCTCGCGGCTGAGGAGAGCACCGGATACAGCTCGACCTGGCTGTGCATCATCGGCAGCTTGCCGGCCCCTGAATCGATCAGCTTGCGGAGAAACTGCTGCTGTTCGGACGGCTCTTTGAGCATATAGTCGCAAATGCATATTTTTCCGCCCGGCCGCACGACCCGCAGCATCTCTTCCCAGGCCAGCGGCCTTTGCTGCTCGGTAAAGTGGTGCATGGCGAAGCTGCTGACGGCAAAATCAAACAGGCCGTCCATATAAGGAATCGCGAGCGCGTTGCCGAGCTTGACTTCGATCTCGGGGTGCTTGAGCCCGCACACCTTGAGCATCTGCTTTGACTGGTCGATGGCCGACATTTGGGCGCCGAGGCGCTGCAGCTTCGCGGCCAGGTTGCCCGTGCCTGTGCCGATGTCCAGCCCTTTGTCGCCCGGCGCCGGCGCGATGAACGCTGCGATGGCCTGCAGCGCGGTTTCGTACGCCGCTCCTGCCTCTCGGCCGCCGCCGCGCCGCCCGGGACCGGGATGAGCGGCTGTCCCGTCGGCCAGAAGCTGGTCGAATTTCACGGCTTTGGCGTCAAAGTCCCAATGGTCCCGCCAGCTTTTGCGCAAATCCCGCACCGCTTTGCTTTGCCGGGCAAGTTCGTACAGCTGCTCCGTCGGCAGCTGTTGATTGTGTTCGGCGGCCTCGATCATTTGGTCCATCGTGGCGATGACCTGCTTCATTTCCGTCCACTGCTGGAAAAGCAAGGACCGCTGCAGCTGCAGCGCTTGCAGCACTTCTTCCTGGCCGTTAGGCACCGCGGTTTCCAGCGTCCGGCGAATATCTTGCAGCGGCATGCCGACCTCGCGCAGCGAAATGATCGTCTGGAGCCGCCAAGCGTCCTGCTCGGTATAGGTGCGGTAACCGTTTTCCTTCAGCTTGGACGGCGAGAGCAGCCCTTTTTGCTCATAAAAGCGTATCGCCCTGGCCGTAATGCCGAGCTTTCGGGAAATTTCATGAATGAGCACCCTTTTTGCGCCTCCTTTTTTCCCCGTATGACAAAATCGCATACAAGTTGCACCAGATCCGAAATTTTCTTTTTTTGCCTGTTTGTTATACTTTCATTGTACAAGGTGAATGCTCATTAGAAAAGAATGTACAGTTCTGTTGGGGCACAAGGAGGAAAAAGTTAATGTCCAAAACGTATCGAATTGCGATTATCGGCTGCGGAGGAATAGCGAACGGCAAGCATCTGCCGAGCTTAAGCAAATTAGGCAATGTGGAAATGGTCGCTTTTTGCGATATTGTCACGGAAAGAGCGCATGACGCGGCAAACAAATACGGCAAAGGCGAAGCCCGCGTCTATGCGGATTACCGCGAACTGCTGCAGGACGGCTCGATCGACATCGTGCACGTCTGCACGCCTAACGATTCCCATGCGGACATCACGATCGCCGCGCTGGAATCCGGCAAGCATGTTATGTGCGAGAAGCCGATGGCGAAGACGGCGGCCGACGCCCGCCGCATGGTCGAAGCCGCGAAGCGAACAGGCCGCAAGCTGACGATCGGCTACAACAACCGCTTCCGCAGCGACAGTCAGCATCTTCATGGGCTGTGCGCCGACGGCGAGCTGGGCGAAATTTATTTTGCCAAGGCGCACGCCATTCGCCGCCGCGCCGTTCCGACATGGGGCGTATTCCTCGATGAGGAGAAGCAGGGCGGAGGTCCGCTGATCGATATCGGGACCCATGCGCTGGATTTGACGCTGTGGATGATGAACAACTACAAGCCGAAGGTTGTGCTTGGTACGTCCTACCATAAGCTGTCCCAGCGTGAAAACGCGGCCAATGCCTGGGGACCATGGGACCCGTCCACGTTCACGGTGGAGGATTCGGCTTTTGGCATGATTACGATGCAAAACGGCGCAACAATCATGCTCGAATCCAGCTGGGCATTGAACTCTCTTGAAGTCGACGAAGCGAAGTGCACGCTGTGCGGCACAGAGGGCGGCGCCGACATGAAGGACGGCCTGCGCATTAATGGCGAGAAGAACAGCCGCCTGTTCACGACGAACGTCGAGCTGAACGCCGGCGGCGTAGCTTTCTACGACGGCGCCGTGGATAATGCGCAGGATCTGGAGATGCGCCTGTGGATCGAAGCGATCGATAAAGATATCGAGCCTGTCGTCACACCGGAGCAAGCTTGCGTCGTCTCCGAAATTTTGGAGGCGATCTACGAATCCGCGAGAACGGGTAAGGCGGTTTATTTCGACTAAGCCCGACATTTCCTGGGAAATAAATATGTAGGGCTTTGCCAGATAAAGCATCGGCTAGTAAAGCCGGTCCCTGACAAAAAAGACGCCTCCAGCACCGCTGTACAAGTGGATGGGGCGTCTTTTTGCGCCCTGATTGTTGCTGCCGTTGATTCTTTTTAATTTGCAGCCATGACACGATTGGTTTCCAAATCATCGAGAATAAGAATATTCCTGTAGCAGCGAATCGTTTTTCTCGCATGATTTACAAAGCTGATTAATGCAGACGGATTCATGTTGTATCGTAAATGAACGATATCCAATAACAATTGCGTAAAATGATACAGTGTCATAAGGAGAGCAACTTTGTTGATTCGATGTCTGGCATACGTGTCTAGTAAATACCAGGATAAAATGAATGCGCCGCCGAGCGGCATAACTGATTTGAGGCTCCAGTCGGCAATAAGCTGCAGGGCGGCAAAACCTAAAAACATGACAGTGACAAGACTGCATGCCGCTTCTCCGTCACGTCCGGGTTCGGTACCGGCAATGTACGCTCTGATGCGGAAGATGGTGTTTAATAAATTCTGCATAAGTGTTCTCTCCTTTTTACGAAAAAAAGCACCTCGCTTAACCCTTTAGTAAGGGCTTAGCGAGGTGCTTCCTTCGCGTAGTTTATTCTTTGTCTAAAGTTTAACATGTCCGGCTTCAAAATACAATCTTCACTTGCTGCACCATACGAATAAGGCGGCTAGAGCCGTTTCGTAGGCGTAAAAAGAAGTAGGAGTAAGAGTCGGTTTACGCTATTCGGTATCCTTTTTATAGAAGTCCACATATTTCATAAGCTCAGCTATCGCCAAAAACTGCTTCATTAATTGACTGTTCAATTTTTGCAGGGCAAGCTGGAAGGACCGTTCCACTTGTTCATAGTGCTGTATTTCCAAGTCGTTCAAAAGCTGTTTCATATTATCAATAAAATATACGGTTTTCCTTAAACTGCTAATGAGAATAATTTTTCTTAGTTCCGTAAGAGTAAAGACTCTGTACCCGTTATGTTTATTTCTCTCCGAAATAATTAACCCCTCTTGTTCCCAATGCCGAATGGCTGATGGTCTGACACCGGCGATTTGGGCAACTTCTCCAATTGTCATTGAATCCGTTACATTCAAATGACTGAATTTCGAAAAATCGGCATTTCGAAGCATGCGCAAAACTTCCTCTACCCTAAGTTTTTCCGCTTGAATATTATGCTGCTGCTGATTGATAAGCCAAAGCGCATATTCGATATCCCGGTTCTTCATCCTTCTCATCACATCATACGCAACCGGAATCTCAAATCCTCGCAGCAACGCCCGAATTGTAACAAAAGCTTGTACATGGACGGATGTATAGCATCTGCGGTTGCTGACCGTCCTCGGCACATCCGGAATCAAGTCTTGATCTTCATATCTCCGTAAAGTAGTCGTACTCACATTCAGTTTCTTGGCAATTTGTTTAGGTGTATAAATCGTGTTCATTATCGATATCGCTCCAAATATTAAAGTAAAACCTTCAAGTGCTTCAGTAATATTGAATCGAATTTTAGAGGGGAAATCAAGGCAGACGAAGCGCTAAACCGAAAGATTGCATGAATGTTATATGATTGTTATATAAACATTGAAGGAGTGAGTACATTGAAAAAAATGATACGGTTAAACAATCATTCCGAAATAGAAGCGGGTTTAACGGGAATTCCTGACCGTCCAATCATCATGCTGCCCATTGCTAAAAAATCTGTTTACAATCAGGAAGCGGAAAACTTAAAGCTGTGGGGAGTAGACCCTGAATTAGGGAAACATTTTGTCGAGGGACTTGCTGACGAGTTTCAGGTTTTATATTTCGATTATGAAGGACATCTATTTCAACATCCGAACCCGGAAAATCTCACACCGGAACATATTGTAAATGATTTTCTCCAAATAGCCGATGAAATGAATGTTGAGTATTTTAGCTACTACGGTTATTCTTGGCTTGCATTGGCGGGATTGCAGTTGGCCATAAGGTCAAATCGGCTGGAAAGCTTGGTCATGGGCGGTTTTCCGCCTTATGAAGGGCCTTATCAAGAAATGATGGTTGTGACCGCCAAAACACACACACAAGCTTTGAGTAATCAAGGTGCAGCAGTTACACAGCCTGAAGGATCACAGAATCCGAATGAGACCGATTGGGAAAACATGACGGTCACAATAGATCCCCATGTAACGAAGCAATTTGTTACACTGTATCAGTGCCTTGCCGCTTTTGATGATCGCAGCATTCAACACAAGCTGGATTTTCCGAAATTGGCTTTTGCAGGAGAGAAAGATACGATCGTTTACGGTGAGAATTTTGGAAATGTTACTGTTGACATCGTGGGCTTGTTGAAGAAGAATATGAAAGAACTGACCGATCTGGGTTGGGATGTAGAAGTTCTTGAAGGAATTGATATGGACCATACAAAGGCCATGCAGCCGGATACTGTTTTACCACTCATTAAGCCATGGTTTATGCAACACTTCATATTAGGAGATCGAAAAAATTAGAGAACAGGAGGGAGTCATGACCAAAAGAAAACCCATTTACGTAGAAATTCTTATGAAAGTACCGATGGAAACATTGTGGACATATACCCAGACTCCAGATTTGCATCAACAATGGGATTTAAGGTTCTCAGAGATTACATATATTCCAAAATCCTATGAAGAAGAGCCTCAGCGCTTTTTATATAAAACCAATATCGGCTTTGGAATTAGTATTGCGGGAGAAGGCGAATCGGTAGGCAACAAAGAGAAAGACGGCATTATGACCTCCAGCTTGAAATTCAGCTCATCGAATCCGGTTTCGCTAATAATTGAAGGAGCCGGATTTTGGCGTTATGTGCCTACAGCCGATGGTATTCGCTTCTTAACCAGATATGATTACAGGACTCGTTTTGGCGCATTCGGTACATGGATCGATCGACTCTTATTCCGACCGGTAATGGGTTGGGCGACGGCATGGAGTTTTGACTGTTTGCGGCTATGGCTGGAGCAGGGGACTCCCCCGTTAGTATTGATCAGGCGTTCAATTACGGAGGTTATTTTGACCGTAAGCTTGTTTATCATCTGGGTGTATCAAGGACTTGTGCCAAAACTGTTGGTACCGGATTCGGGGGAAATGGATATCTTGCGGAGCACCATAGGTAATGCTGATTATGGAAGACTTTTCTTGACGCTGATGGGATTAGGAGAAATCGGATTCGGTCTCTTGTTCCTTATTTTGAGTGGAAAGAAGCGAAGGGGGTTGCATAAGGCCAATATATTAGTCTTGATTCTTCTGGGATTAAGTGCGGCAGCGCATCCGGCGACCTATGCAGCGCCTTTCAATCCAATTTCTCTGAATGTGGCAATGATAGCTTTATCTATAATCAGTTTGCTAAATGCAACAGGAATTCCAAATGCTGGAAGGTGTCTTCGGAGTTCACGTGAAAGGGACAGACAAGCATGACATCGATCTACGAAAAAATCCTCGGTGATGACTTCGCCAAGCTCCACCCTCAGATCCAAAAGCGATTCGGCTTCGGAAGCGAGAATCAAATAGCGTCTATCGGCAAAGGGATTATGGAACATGTTTGGTATGGCAAATGGTTTACACTGCCGTTTCTGGCTCTTGGTACGTGGCGAAATATCCTTTTTCCGCAGGGTGGGAAGCAAATTCCCTTCTCAATCGAGAACTATGCATACAAGGATACCTTTGGGCGAGAGACTGTTTCTTGGATTCGAACGTACCATTTTCCGAATCGGATCAGACGTTTTGATGCCACAATGATTTACAGTGAGAAACGGCGTAAAATTGTAGATTATCTGGGCACTCACCAGCATTTGGCTGTGGAGATTGATATGTTTGTTGCGGAGAATGGCGGTATGGGGTTACGGTCGGGGAAGCAATTTTTTTATGAAGGTATTCTAGGCTTTCGGTTTCCTATGACCTTTTCCGGTTATGCGGATGTCTGCGAGTGGTACGATGATGAGACCGGGAAGTTCCGAATTGATGTGCAGGTGAACAACAAATTTTTTGGACCGCTTTTCGGATACCGCGGATCTTTTGATGTTGAGTACGTCCCCATAACTAATCGTGGTATTCCTCAGCACGTCAAGCCAGTGCGGGAGGAGAGACGAGAGTAACTTTAGCAACTGCTCCCGAGCTACATGAACTCGGGAGCAGTTTTTCATATGAAGGGAACAATTCTTCAAAACTAGTGCGAAAACGACAACGGCAATCGACGGACTCTCTATGAAAATCGTGCTATTCTTTGAAAATGAAGCACTTGACACAAGTGACTATGCAGTTGGGAGATGATCTTTTTGGCAAAGATGAATATCTTGTTTAACATGAAAGCTATCTCGGTGTACTTCATAGGAACAGACCAAAAACTCATTCCTGCGCTCATTCACGCGCTGCGTAATAACAAGCTTACGATGATGAACTTTATTAACTCGCTGGAAAGAATCGATTTGTTCAATTCCGAGGCGATTTTGTATTCAAGCGACGGCAATAAAGCGAGAATTCCGATCTTTTAGCAGCATTTTGCAATTACCCATGTCCTCATTCGGAAATCCGATCAAACCGATGTCGGTTTTGTGTCGTTACCTATGATAGGAGGCAGATCAATTCGACTCCAAAAAAAATAAAGGTGGAATGAATGATGATGAAATGGGTAAGAGAGAACAAGTATGCGGCCGTATTGCTGATGTTTGTTCGAGTGTATGTCGGGTGGAAGTGGTTGGCGGCAGGTTGGGGCAAGCTCACCGCCGATCAGGCGTTTGACGCCAGCGGGTTTATACAGGGCGCTATAGCAAAGCCGATAGTCGATTCCGCAACAAAGGGGATGATTTACCCCAATTATGTGTCGTTCCTAAAAGATTTTGCCCTGCCAAATATCAAACTGTTCAACATCATCGTTCCTTGGGGAGAATTTCTGGTCGGGGCGGGATTAATCCTCGGTTGTTTGACTGCAGCAGCGGCCTTTTTCGGTCTATTGATGAACTTCATGTACATATTTGCCGGCGTCGTCAGCTTAAACCCGTGGATGATACTGGTTAGCTTTATTATCTTGTCGGCTGGCGCCAACGCCGGGAAAATCGGTGTCGATTACGTGACGCTTCCTCATTTGAACCGTTTATTTAAGCAGCGGTTCGCGAAAATAATGGGAAATTGACGGCCTCTAGAGGGTGCGGAAGCTAGCCGCAATTTAACAATCTTTTAACAAGACTTGATATTCCTCTTAATCTGTATAATAATAAGTAGTCTAGATAATGAAACAGGGAGATTAAGAGAGAAATGGCAACTTCAACAACAGAGCAACAGACGCAAGACCTCGAGCAGATCGAAATTTGGAAATGCAAGCAAGCGGACTGCAAAGCATGGGTGCGCAAAGAGTTCGTGACGGAAGAGCTTCCGGCTTGCCCGTTATGCAAAACGCAGATGGTGCGCAGCTACAAACACGTGCCTGTGACGACCAAGAAGGCAAACAAGAAATTTATTATGGGGAAAAGGCGTTTCTAATACATAACCCAGCCGAAATAAGCTTTGCCGGACTGCCATACGGTCGTCGCGGCGAAGCTTATTTTTGTTGCCGGCGGCAGGCGCACAAGTCAAAATATGCATATTCTCAAAAGCGATGAGCAAAAAAGAACAAGATTTTTGGGCATGAGTCCGATACAATAAATAGCGTAGCAGTCAGGTTCAGAAAGGTGGAAGCCAGATTCATGAAAACATTTTTGGATGACAATTTCTTGCTTAACACGGAAACGTCAGTACGTCTGTTTCACGATTTCGCCAAGGATTTGCCGATCATCGACTACCACTGTCATCTCAGTCCGAAAGAAATCTATGAAAACAAGCAGTTCAACAATATTACGGAAGCATGGTTATACGGGGATCACTACAAATGGCGGCTCATGCGGGCAGCCGGCGTAGAGGAAGCGAAAATTACAGGCGGAGCCAGCGACTACGACCGTTTCTTGGCCTGGGCTTCGACGGTGCCGATGGCGATCGGCAATCCGCTGTACCACTGGTCGCATATGGAGCTGCGGCGTTATTTTGATGTGCATGAAATTCTTAACGCGCAAAATGCCCCCGCTATTTGGGAGAAAGCAAACGCCAAGCTGCAGGAAGGCAAGCTTAGAGCGAGAGATTTGATCACCAAGTCCAAAGTGACGGTTATTTGCACGACTGACGATCCCGTCGATTCTTTGGAATACCACATTAAAATCAAAGAGATTCAAGATTTCGAAACGCAGGTGCTGCCTTCTTTCCGTCCCGACAAAGGATTCGAAATCAACAGACCGACCTTCGTCCCTTGGGTCCGCCAATTGGAGCAGGCGTCCGGCATTGCGATCGGCAGCTATGACGATTTCCTCGCGGCGCTTGAGAACAGAGCCCGTTTCTTTGATTCGGTAGGCTGCAAAGTGTCCGACCACGCACTCGATTACGTGCCATACGCGCCGGTTACGCGGGAGGAAGCTGCGGTTATTTTCCAAAATGCGATGAAAGGGCTTCCTGTCAGCCTGCATGAGGAAAAACAATTCAAAACATATACCCTTGTTTTCCTGGGCGGTATTTATCATAAATTGGATTGGGCGATGCAGTATCACATCAATGCGTCGAGAAACAACAACGGGCATATGTTCAAGGTGCTCGGTCCGGATACCGGCTACGATTCGATCAACGATAGCCCTGTGGCCGGTGCATTGACCGGCCTGCTGTCCGAGCTGGCGCTGAACGAGACGCTGCCGAGAACGATTTTGTATTCCCTGAATCAAAAGGATAACGACATTCTGGCTTCGCTCATGGGCAGCTTCCAGGGCGGCGGCATCGCCGGCAAAATCCAGCTGGGCTCGGCCTGGTGGTTCAACGATACGAAGGACGGCATGCTGCTTCAGATGAAAACGCTGGCGAATCACGGGCTCCTCGGCCGTTTCGTTGGCATGCTGACGGATTCCAGAAGCTTCTTATCGTATACGAGACACGAGTATTTCCGGAGAATATTGTGCAATATGATCGGGGAATGGGTGGAAGACGGCGAGTTCCCGAACGATGAGGAGCAGTTGAAACAGCTGGTGCAGGATATTTCCTACAACAATGCCAAGCAATATTTTGGATTTTAAAAAGCGAAAGACCTGGGCGCGCAGTGCTGCGAATCCGGGTCTTTTTTTGGTTTGGGGGCGGCTGCCCGGTTGCGTGAAGAAAACCTGCAAAAGTACAGTTTTTGCCCGGTTGATACACTGACCACGACAAATTCCTGCAATTGTGCAGGCTTTTCGCCGCGCACATGGTTTTAGGCTCATTTTCGCGGAAAATTCCTGCACAATTGCAGGCTTTTTGCTAAAATGAGCCGCTTCCGGCTGAAAAACCTGCACAATCGCAGGTTTTTCCTTGCCAACCGTGAAAAGGCCGGTTGGCGGGTTTGGATAGTCCCGCGGCGCCCGGTGCGGCTGGGGAAAGCCGCACGCATGGCGTCAGGCCGTTGCGCCGCCTCTCATTTTGCCGTGCGCATCAGTTTGCGGCATTCCAGCGGCGTCTGCTGGGTGACTTGCTTAAAGACGCGGCCAAAATGCGCGATGCTCTCGAACCCCGATTGCTCGGCGATATCGATCACCTTGAGCCTAGTTTCCCGCAGCAGCCGCTGCGCTTCGCGAACCCGGATAGTGTTCAAGTATTCGATGAACGAGAAGCCGCTCGTTTCTTTAAAAGTGCGGCAGAAGTAGCTCGGGCTGATGAAAAACGTTTCCGAAATGAGTGACAGGGACAGCTTTGTTTTGAAATTTTGGTTGATGTAGCCGATGATTTCGATGATTTTGTCGTTGGGCGCATGGGACGGTTCGGCCGCCGCCACGGCTTCGCTCGCCAGCCTGGAGCAAAAAACGAGCAGCTGCGTCAGCAGCGCATTGCCGTTAAGCTCCCAACCCGGCAGCATTTGCTGCTGCTCCTTCAGCAGGCTGAACAGCACCGTTTCCGCAAAAGTACGGTTTGCGCCGTGCAGGGGGATGACCGGCTGTTTGCCGCGAAACGGGGCCAGCAGCAGCTCGACGGCCGCAGCCCGCTTGGCGGAGGCGGCGTCGATCCACGGATCGCCGAAGTTGAGCAAAATCCGCTCATGATGGGCCGCGTCGACGTCGTGGGTTTTGTGCAGCACATTTTTGTCGATAAAGACGAGATGGCCCTCTTCGATCAAGTAAGAGCGGTCGCGTATGAAGTAATATCTTTTGCCTGACAGCAAGTAGTAGATTTCGTAATTGTCGTGAAAATGGTTCACCGGCATGGAGAACCGCTTGTCTCTGCGCAGTCGTTCGATCTCAAAACCATACAAGGGAAGTCACCTCTCGAAGGGTTGCCGCTAATCATGTTCCCGGATACAAATAGTATAGCAAAATATGCAAAGAAAATCAGTGTTTGGATAAGATCGGATTAGAAACAGAGCAAATATTGTATTACTCTTGAGTCATACGAAACCGAAAGGGGTAAGCTTAAGACATGAAGAAGCGCTATGTGTTGGTTGGAACAGGGGGACGCGCCGAGTTTTTCTACGGGGCTATCGTTAAAGATTTTCAGGAAACGTCCGAGCTTGTTGCTATTTGCGATATCAATCAAACGAGAATGGATTTCACCAACAAATTGTTAACCGAAAAATACGGGTACAACGCCGTACCGACATATAAAGCGGATCAATTCGAGAATATGATTCGCGAGCAGAAGCCGGATTTTGTCATCGTCACTTCTGTGGACCGGACGCACCATACGTACATTATTAAAGCGATGGAGCTGGGCTGCGATGTCATTTCCGAGAAGCCGATGACGGTCGACGAGGAGAAATGCCAGGAAATTTTGGACGCGATCGAAAGGACGGGCCGCCAGCTTCGCGTTACGTTCAATTACCGCTATGCGCCGCATAACACCAAGATCCGCGAGCTGATTATGGATGGCGTTATCGGCGATGTTCATTCCGTTCATTTCGAGTGGCTGCTCAACACCCGCCACGGCGCCGACTACTTCCGCAGATGGCATCGCGACAAGCGCAACAGCGGCGGGCTGCTCGTGCATAAATCGACGCATCATTTCGACCTCGTCAATTTTTGGCTGGGTACGAGCCCGCAAACCGTATTTGCCATGGGCGGGTTGATGTTCTACGGCAAAGAAAACGCGGAAAAACGCGGCGTTACGCAATTCTATCAACGCGCAACAGGCAATGAAATTGCGAAGGACGATCCATTTGCGCTTCATTTGGACAAGAATGAGCATTTGAAGGGCCTATATCTGAACGCGGAGCATGAAGACGGCTACCAGCGCGACCAAAGCGTATTCGGCGACGGCATCAACATCGAGGATACGATGGGGGTCATGGTCCGTTACAAGAATAAAGCTATTTTGACGTACTCGCTGAACGCTTACTTGCCTTGGGAGGGATTCAACGTTCATTTCAACGGCAGCAAGGGTAGAATCGAAATGCGGGTCGTGGAGCAATCGTATGTCAACTCCGGCGGACGCAAAGAAGATGAAGGAGCGCTTAAGGAAAAATACATCAAGGTATTCCCGATGTTCGATGCGCCATACGAAGTTGAAATCGAACAAGGCGTAGGCGGCCATGGCGGCGGGGATCCGATTTTGCTGCGCGACATTTTCGACAAGCCGTCCGACGACCGCTTTAACCGTGCGGCTTCGCACGTAGACGGAGCGATGTCCATATTGACCGGCATCGCCGGCAACATCTCGCTGCGGACAGGGCAGCCGGTTGCTGTCGACCAGCTTGTGAAATTTGAATAACGTATAGCAAGAACAGCTGTCCGGGAAGTGTTCGCAAAGTACGGGAACAGCCTGAAAACCGAGCAAAGGACCTCAAGTTCCACTACCAAGTGGAGAATGAGGTTCTTTCTTTTGGTGAAACTTCAAGGCAGAGCGGGACATAAAAAGTACCAATTGACTTTTGGGGCGGCACCGTTTTGTTCGGTATTGGCGGCAGGCCTTATCTGTGCTAACCTGATACAGAGAACGTACAAGGGGTGTGTGCCGGATGAAGAGGGTGCTTATTACCGGATACAGGGCATCCGAATTGGGGATATTTTCCTTGAAACACCCGGGCATTGCAATTATTAAGAAAGCGATTGCAAAACGGATCCTGGGGCTCGTCGACGAAGGGCTGGAATGGGTAATTGTCAGCGGCGGCTGGGGTGTAGAGCTTTGGGCTGCAGAAGCGGTTATCGAATTGAAAGCGAGCTGCCCGAATTTGCAGCTGGCGGTGATTACGCCGTTCCTCGAGCAGGAAGAAAATTGGAGCGATGAGAAGAAAAGCGTATACAGCCGCGTTATAAGTCGTGCGGACTACGTTAACAGCGTCACCAAGAGCAAATATGAAGGACCATGGCAGTTTAAAGAGCGGGACAAGTTTTTGCTGCGGAATTCCGACGGCCTGCTTCTTGTTTACGATGAAGATACGGAAGGTTCCCCCAAATATATGAAGCAGCAAGCGCTGCGAATCGCCGAGAATCAATCGTATCCGCTCATCAGCATCACAGCTTTGGATTTGCAGAGTATTGCCGATGAGGAGCAGCAGGAGCGCGAATATGCCGAGTGAGAGGTTGACCAATTTTTGCGAAAATGGAGTGGTGTTTATGAAGCCGTATGTGTTTATCGCAAGATCGATTCCCGAAGAAGTGGAAACGTACATCGCCGAACACTGCGATTATAAAATATGGGATCAGCCGGAAGCGATTCCGCGGCAGCGGCTGCTGGAAGAGCTTGCGCAAGCGGACGGCTTGCTGACGTCGGGGAACCG
Organism: Paenibacillus sp. sgz302190; assembly: GCF_059820445.1. Taxonomy (NCBI): domain Bacteria; kingdom Bacillati; phylum Bacillota; class Bacilli; order Caryophanales; family Paenibacillaceae; genus Paenibacillus; species Paenibacillus sp. sgz302190. The sequence continues at coordinate 89,580 of NZ_JBZYAO010000024.1, read as the reverse complement.
TATTGACCGCGAGCTTTTGGATCGGGCACCGCGCCTGCGGGTGGTAAGCAGCTCCAGCGTCGGCTACAATCATTTCGATTTGGCGGCGATGAAGGAGCGGAACGTGATGGGAACGCATACGCCGCACGTTTTGGACGATACGGTTGCAGATCTCGTACTGGCTCTCATGCTCGGGGCGGCGCGAAGAATTACGGAGCTGGATCAGTATGTGAAGCAGGGGAACTGGAAGCGCGGCGACAACGAAAGCTTGTTCGGCATTGACGTGCACCATGCTTCGCTCGGAATTATCGGGATGGGCAGAATCGGCGAGGCCGTAGCCAAACGCGCCAAATTCGGTTTTGACATGGATGTCTCCTACTACAATCGCAGCCGGAAAAAAGAAGCCGAAGAGCGCCTCGGGGTACGCTATGCGCCCCTGGAAGAGCTGCTGAGAACAGCGGATTTTATCGTCATGCTGACTCCGCTGACCGATTCGACCGTCCGCATGATCGGCAAGGAGCAGTTCGGCTGGATGAAGGAGACCGCGATATTCATCAACGCTTCCCGGGGGCAAACCGTGGACGAAGAGGCGCTGCTTGAAGCGCTTCAGCAAGGACGCATCCGTGCCGCGGGGCTGGATGTTTTTGAACGCGAGCCGGTCGATGCCGATCATCCGCTGTTGAAGCTGCCGAATGTGATCACCTTGCCGCACATCGGTTCGGCCACGACCAAAACAAGATTCGACATGGCGCAGCTGGCCGCCCGAAATCTGGTCGCAGCTTTGCAGGGGCAAGTTCCTCCCAATTTGGTGCCGGAGCTGGCGAAATATATGTAGGCGGAGCTGCTGCCGGAGCTGGTGAAATAAATGTAGGCCAAGGCGCAGCCGGAAAACCAGTCTTTTTCCTCCATACGACGGGGAAGAAGGCTGGTTTTTTGCTGCCGCTAGTACCTCTTATTGCTCGTTGAGATGCTTGCAATGAGGCAATCCGCAATTGTGCAGCAATTTCAGCGAATATATGAACGTGGCCACATTTTTGCCGATAATTTCTGTACAATCTCCACGCAATTGCAGGCTTTTCTTCCAAACGAACCGTTACCGCTAGATAAACACTAGCCAGACTGCCCAGAAACCCACACGTCAGAGTCGGTCGTACAACCTACCCGGTTGCACCATTTACCCCGGTCGCGGGAAAAAGCCTGCAAAAGTACAGTTTTTGTTCGATGGATTCGCTGGCCACGACAAATTCCTGCAATTGTGCAGGCTTTTCGCCGTGAACATGGGTGTGGATTCATTTTCATCAAAAATTCCTGCACAATTGCAGGCTTTTCGCGAAAATGAACCATTTCTACTGAAAAAGCCTGCACTTTCGCAGGTTTTTCCCTGTCAAGCCGCCTTGTCCCCTCCCACTTCAGCGACGCAACCGATGCGCGAGAAGCGAGGCCGACTTCAGTGCCAAAAGCTGAGCAAGAGAAGCGAGGTTCACTTCAACGCCACAACCCATGCAAGAGAAGTTAGGCCCACTTCAGCGCCAAAGCTGAGCAAGAGAAGCAAGGCCCACTTCAGCGCCGCAACCGATGCAGTAAACTCCGGCACCGCAAACGGTTGCAGGAGTAACGTGGCCCACTTCAGCAATCGCAATCCATGCAGTAGAGGCGCAAGGTTGGCGAAGAGCGGCTGCGGCCCCTTGACTGTCCAGGTTTTCGGCTTTCCAAGCCGATACGAGCCTTTGGCGCGATCCAGGAATCGTAATATGCGGGAGAGGAAGAAGCGCATACTATTGCGGGCTCAGTTTAAATGATGTCAACATCGTTCTTGACGAAAAGGGATTTTGATTAGATTGAACGTGTAAGCGCTATTGCATTACGATTAGATCACAATCACTTTGCCGAAAAAGAACGGTAAAGAATATGAATTATTTAAAGGAGGGATATCCCAGTGGATGCTACAGTTGCCAAACAACACGCATCTTCCGGCGGAATCCGGGTGGGCGTTCAGCGTTTCGGCCGTTTTCTGAGCGGCATGGTGATGCCGAATATCGGCGCATTTATCGCCTGGGGTTTAATCACGGCATTATTTATACCGACAGGCTGGATTCCAAACGAATATTTGGCCAAACTCGTTTCGCCAACGATTACTTATTTGCTGCCTCTGCTGATCGGGTATACGGGAGGAACGATGGTGCACGGGACGCGCGGAGGCGTTATCGGCGCAGTGACGACGATGGGGGTCGTAATCGGCACGGACATCCCGATGTTTTTGGGTGCGATGATTGTCGGTCCGTTTGCGGCTTGGGTGCTCAAGCAGTTCGACAAATCCATCGAAGGAAAAATCCGTTCCGGCTTTGAAATGCTCGTGAACAATTTCTCCTCCGGCATCATCGGCGGCATTTTGGCCGTACTGGCGTACTCGGTCGTGGGGCCGGCCGTTCAGGTCGTCAGCAAAGCGCTCGCCGCCGGCGTGCAGGTGCTCGTCAATGCAGGGCTGCTGCCGCTGGCGAACGTTTTGATCGAGCCGGGAAAAGTGCTGTTCCTGAATAATGCGATCAATCACGGCGTTCTTAGCCCGATCGCGTTGGAGCAGGCGTCCAAAACAGGAAAGTCGATTTTGTTCATGCTGGAGTCCAATCCGGGACCGGGGCTTGGCATTTTGCTCGCCTATTGGCTGGTCGGCCGGGGGGCGGCGAAGCTTTCCGCACCGGGCGCAGCGATTATTCATTTTTTCGGCGGCATTCATGAAATTTATTTCCCATATATTTTGATGAACCCGCGGCTGATCCTGGCTGCCATTGCAGGCGGCGTAACCGGAACGTTCACGTTCTCCCTGTTCTCCGCCGGTCTTGTGGCTCCGCCTTCGCCTGGAAGCATTTTCGCCTATATCGCCATGGCGCCGAAAGGTGGGCTGCTGCCGATTTTCACAGGGGTCATCACGGCAACGATCGTTTCTTTCCTGGTTGCGGCGCTGCTGCTCAAAACCAGCAAGCAATCCGAGCAGGAAGACGATCTGGATCAGGCTACCGCGAAAATGAAGCAGATGAAGCAGGCTCCGGTATCTTCGCCTGGCGCAGCAGCACCCGTATCGGCATCTGCCGTTAAGCCGGCGTCGGAAGTGCGCAAAATCGTATTTTCGTGCGATGCGGGCATGGGATCGAGCGCGATGGGAGCATCCATTTTGCGCAAAAAAATGAAGGAAGCCGGCGTCGATGTTACTGTCATCAACACGGCGATCAGCGAAATACCGGGCGATGCGGACATCGTCGTTACCCACAAATCCTTGACGGACCGGGCGATCAGCCGATCTCCGCAGGCCGAGCATATTTCCATCGATAATTTTATGAAAAGCCCGGAATACGATGAGCTGGTAAAAAGATTATCGAAATAATTTGTCTGACGCTGGCTCATTTGCCGGCGTTATCTCCATTTTGTAAATAAGGAGAATTCACATGAGGAGCCTGTCGCACAGGCATCGTCAAATTCTTGAATTGCTGCTGAATCGGCAAGGGGACATAACGGCAGGCGAAATCGCCGCGGAAATCCGGGTCAGCACGAGAACCGTGCACAGGGAGCTGTCCGAGCTGGAGGGGATCGTGGCGGAGCATGGATTGACGCTGCAAAAAAAATCCGGCAAAGGCATTCAGCTGCAAGCCGAGGCCGGGCAGTTGGAATCGTTCCGGCGCTTGCTTCATGGCGGGACGGCGGTCGAATATTCGGCGCAGGACCGGAAAATTTTGATTTTGTGCATGCTGCTGCAAGAGGATGAACCTGTGAAGCTGTTCGCTCTCGCTCACGGCTTAAGCGTAACGATTCCGACGATTACGCACGACCTGGACGAATTGGACGGCTGGATTGCCAAGTCCAACCTCACGCTTGTCAGACGCAGAGGCTACGGCGTCGAGCTGAGCGGCTCTGAAATCGACAAACGCCGGCTGATGGGCATGCTGGCCCGCAATTATTTGGACGACGCGGAATTGTTCGGGACTGCGGAGAGCGTTCGTTCGCCTATCGCACAGAAGCTTTTGGAGCTTATCGGCAAGGACGGTTTCATCCATGTCGAGTCCGCTCTCTGGCAGGCGGAAGATAAGGGCCTAAGCGCTCTGTCGGAAAACGAATATACCGATTTGCTGATGAATGTCTCGATCGGCATCGCCCGCATCCGGCAGGGCAAGCTAATCGAGGCGGCGGCCGCGCCCAATCCGGTTCATCCGAACGGGCTGCAGCAGTACGTCATGAACCGGCTCTCGGAGCTTATTCCCGTCACGTTTACCGCTTCAGAGGCCCGCTATCTTGCTACGCTCCTGGAGCCACGGGAAGCGGGCCATCCCGACGATCTGCTGCCGGCCAAAGAGCTCAGCTTGATGGAGACGGTGTGGAAGCTCATACGCAGTATGGAGCGCCGAACCGAAATCGGCTTCAGTGAGGATAAGTCGTTAAAGGACGGCCTTCTGAGCCATCTGGAATCGGCGCTGCGCAGACTGCGCGAAGGCGCAATTATCCGCAATCCGCTGCTGGCGCAAATCAAGCGGGATTACGAGGCTCTTTTTGCGACGATCCGCCTGGCCGTGGACGAAACGATAACCGGCATTGCCGTCCCGGATGAGGAAATCGGCTTTCTGGTCATGCATTTCGGCGCCTCGGCCGAGAGGCTGAAGCAGTTCAAACGCGATGTAAGAGCGATTTTGGTTTGCACGAGCGGGATCGGCACCTCCAAAATGCTTGCGGTCCGTCTGACGAAAGAATTACCGCAAATCGAAATTATCGGGCATGCTTCCTGGTTTGAGGCGGCGCGCATCCCCGAAACGGAGTACGACTTAATTATATCGACCGTAGACCTGCCTTTGGATGAGGAACAATATATTAAGCTGAGCCCGCTGCTTACGCAGGAAGAGGAGGATCGGCTCCGGTCGTTCATTCAAAACGTGACACTGCAAAAACATGAGCCGGCCGCGCCGGATCTTACCAATGAGGCCGGTTCTCCGGAACGGCTGCACCGCATCCAGCAATATTTGAATGAAATCGTCGGGATCATCGATCAATTCGACGTTCATGTGATCGACCGGTCGTTCGGGAGCTTGCAGGAAACGCTGCAGGTTGTATGCGGCTATGCACGGCAAGCAGGGGTTATCGACGAAACGGATACGATTGTCCGGCTGCTGCTGGACAGGGAGAAGCAGAGCAGTCAAGTGATCCCCGATACGGGCATCGCCCTGTTTCATATCCGCAGCGAGCACGTATATAGACCTTCATTAACGTTGTTTCGCTTGCACGAGGAACTGGTCGTCGGTCAGGGAACTTCGTCCGGAGTCAGGCAATTGCTGCTGATGCTCGGTCCGAGGGAGCTGTCGAAAGAAAGTTTGGAAGTGCTGAGCGAGATCAGCTCTTATCTGTTGATGCCGGAGATGCTTCAGCTTCTGAAAGAGGGAACGAAGCGGGAACTGAAACATTTTTTATCGCAGGAATTAGCCGTTTTCTTAGAACATAAAAAATAACCGGATGGAGAAGGAGAACTGTACGATGAGTATTTTATCCGTGAACAAAGTCAAATTAAACGCGAAAGCAAGCGATAAATGGGAAGCGATTCGGATGGCCGGACAGCTGCTGGTGGATGCGGGGCACGCTTCCAGCGGCTATATCGACAAAATGCTGGAGCGGGAACAAACGCTATCGACCTACATGGGCAACGGTTTGGCGATCCCTCACGGCACACAGGATTCCAAATCGCTGATCGCCTCGACGGGATTGTCCATCGTACAGCTGCCGGAGGGCGTTGATTTCGGCGAAGGCGAGCGGGCAACTTTAGTGATCGGCATCGCTGCTCCCGGCAACGAGCATTTGGAAATATTGACGAACATCGCGATGATCTGTTCCGAGGATGAGAACGTCGAACGGATTATGCGGGCCAAGACGCCGGAAGAAATGATCGAAATATTCGAGAGCGGGTTGGAATCATGAGGGCGCTGCATTTTGGGGCCGGAAATATCGGCCGCGGTTTTATCGGGCTGCTTTTGTCACAATCGGGCTATGAAGTCCGTTTTTCGGATGTCAATGAGACGGTGGTTGATTTTCTGCACAAGAGAAAATCGTACACGGTCCGCCTGGCTAACGAATCACAGGACCGCTTCACCGTCAATAACGTGGACGCCATCAACGGCAGAAACATAGAAGAAGTCGCCGAATCTGTGGCTGAAGCCGATCTGGTCACGACAGCGGTTGGGGTTAACATTTTGAAGCACATCGCGGAGGGCATCGCCAAAGGTATTGAAAAGCGCCTGGAGCGCGGCTCGGCGCCGCTTGCGGTAATCGCGTGCGAGAATGCGATTGGCGGCAGCACGCAGCTGAAGGAGCACGTCTACGCCCATTTGAGCGGGGAGGCGCGTGAAAAAGCGGGCCGAAGCATCGCGTTTCCGGATGCCGCGGTCGACCGGATCGTTCCTCTCCAGCATAACGAAGATCCGCTGGAAGTGACGGTCGAGCCGTTCTACGAATGGGTGGTCGACGAATCCCAATTGTTTGAAGGCTTCCGCCGTATAGACGGCGTTCATTACGCAGCGCATTTGGAGCCTTATATCGAGCGCAAATTGTTCACCGTCAATACCGGCCACTGCTGCGCCGCATATCTCGGCTACGTTCACGGATATGCGACGATTCAGGATGCCATGGCGGACGGCAAAATCGCCGCTCAGGTGCAGCAGGTGATGGAAGAGACCGGCTCCCTGCTAGTTCAAAAGTACGGCTTCGACAGCAGCGAGCACGAGCGGTACATCCGGCAAATTTTGGCGCGTTTCACTAATCCTTATTTGACCGATGAGGTTACCCGGGTCGGGAGATCGCCGATCCGCAAGCTGTCGGCCAACGACCGCCTGGTTCGCCCCGCATTGCAAGCGTTCGAGCGCGGGTTGACGCCGGTGTATTTGACCAAGGCGATGGCGGCCGCTCTGCTGTTTGACGATGCGGCCGATCCGGAAGCCGCGGCGATTCAAGCGGACTTGAAGGAGCTAGGCATCGCCGCGACCGTCGCGAAATATACTGCGATACCCGAGGATCATCCGCTTCACGGCATGATCGTGGCGCAATACGAATCCTTGAAACAATCCGTACATTCCAGAGAAAGGGGAGTTTGCCATGGCTAACCTAAAAGCACAATCAATCGCGGGCATCGCGGCATCCCCCGGTATCGCCATAGCGAAGGCTTACCGCCTGCATCGCTCGCATTACGTTCCCGCCCCGGGCAAAGCCGAGGATATTGCGTTAGAAAAGGCGCGTTTTCAGAAAGCCGTTGAAGAAGCGGCGCAGGAGCTGGAGCAGATCAGGGCGCTGGCCGAGCAGCGCATGGGCGCGGCCAAAGCGGAAATTTTCGAAGCGCATCTGCTGCTGCTGGAAGACCCTGATTTGATCGATGCGATCCTGGACAAAATCGAGAGCTACGGCGACAACGCGGAATTCGCGCTGCATGAAGTCGCGGGCAGCTTTATCGAAGTGCTCAGCTCTATGGACAACGAGCTCTTGAGAGAGCGCGCCGCCGATGTGCGGGACGTTGCCGGCCGAATCATGAGCCACCTCCGGGGAGAAGCATACGCAGCCGTGTCAGGGATTCATGAGCCGTGCATCGTGATTGCCGAGGATTTGACGCCGTCGGATACCGCGCAGCTGAATCTGGACTTCGTCCTTGGCTTCGTTACCGAAATCGGCAGCCGGACGTCGCATTCCGCGATCATGGCACGCTCGCTGGAAGTGCCGGCCATCGTAGGGGCGGGAGCTGCCGCCGCCGATATTGAAACCGGAACGACGGTCATTATGGATGCGCTGGAAGGCACGCTCATCGTCGATCCGGGCGATCGGGAGCTGGATGCGTATCGGGCGCGGAAAGAGGCTTACGACCGCCGCAGGCAGGAGCTGCGCAAACTGCTGGAGCAGCCGTCGGTTTCCAGTGACGGTCATCGTGTCGAGCTGGCCGCCAACATCGGAAGCGTCGAGGATCTGGAAAAGGTGCTGGGCAACGGAGCCGAAGGAATCGGGCTGTTCCGCACCGAATTTTTGTATATGGGACGCAGCGCTCTTCCGACGGAAGAGGAGCAGTTCCAGGTATATAAGCATGTTCTTGAAAAAATGAACAACAAGCCTGTCGTCATCCGCACGCTCGACATCGGCGGCGACAAGGAGCTTCTATACATGAAGCTTCCCGCAGAGAACAATCCTTTTCTCGGGCTGCGGGCCGTGCGCCTGTGCCTCGACCGGCCGGATTTGTTCCGCAGCCAGCTCAGGGCGCTGCTGCGGGCCAGCTCTTTCGGCCAGCTGAAGATCATGTTTCCGATGATCGCGGTCGTGGAGGAGCTGCAGGCAGTGAAAAAACTGCTGAACGAAGAGCGGGAGAAGCTCGTTCAGGAAGGTGTCAAGGTATCCGATAGCATTGAGGTCGGAATTATGATCGAAGTGCCGGCGGCGGCGCTTGCCGCGGATGTTTTGGCGAAAGAGGCGGATTTTTTCAGCATCGGAACGAACGATCTCATTCAATATACGATGGCTGCGGATCGGATGAACGAGACGGTCTCCTATTTATATCAACCCTGCCATCCGGCCATTTTACGCCTTGTGAACATGGTGATCCGCGCGGCCGAAAAAGAAGGCAAATGGGTCGGCATGTGCGGAGAAATGGCCGGCGACGAAACGGCTATTCCGATTTTGCTCGGACTTGGACTGCATGAATTCAGCATGAGCGCGGGCTCGATTTTGCCGGCCAGAGCGCTGATCCGCGCTTCGTCTTACCATGAATGGGCGGACTATGCGGAGCAAATTTTAAGCATGGGCAGCCAGGCGCAAATACAATCTTTTGTAAACGAGAAAACAAGGAGTGGCTTGCAATGATTGCTCAAACTTATACCGTATTAAACCCATCCGGATTTCACGCGCGGCCGACGAAAGTATTCGTGCAAAAAGCGAGTGCTTTCCCCTGCAAAGTCAATGTGACGAAAAACGGCCGGAAAGTGAACGGAAAAAGCTCGCTCAGCATGCTGACGCTGGGTATTGAGCAAAACGATGAGGTGACGCTGGAAACGGACGGCGAGCAGGAAGCGCAGGCGCTGGAGGAATTGGGGCAGCTGCTGGGCACGATTTTCGAGGAATGAACAAAGGGGCTGCCTCAACGGTTGCCCCTTTTGCTTTGTGCGGGAAATTTATCTGGCGTACCACTCGCCGGACATCCATTCGCTCGCTTTCCAGCGGAGAACGTCAGGCGAAGCCAGATGGATGATTTCTTTGAAAAATTCAAGCCTCTCCGTGTCGGACATAGGCGCGAAGCTTCTGGCGATCGCCAGGTTTTGCTCCAGCTGCTCCATGGATTCCATGCCCACGATCGCCGTCGCGATCGGCAGCGAGAACGTGTAGCGGAGCGCCTGCTCGTACCAAGGCGCCAGCTTGCCGAGCGCCATCACCTTCATGCCGATGACGGCGACTCCTTTGTCCGCGGCTTTCGGGAGAAACTCGTGCGCATAGCTGTACACGAAATGATCTGCGGCGGAGAGGGGCACCAGCGCGCTGTCGAACGGGAACCGCTCGATCGCTTCCGCCTGCACGGCAGGGTTCGTATGTCCGCTGATGCTAATCGAACGGATGATTCCCTGCTCCCTCGCTTCGATCAGCGCTTCGAGCGCGCCCCCTTTGGCAAAGCATCGCTCCAGCTCTTCCATCGTCATGATGTTGTGCAGCCGCCATTCCTCGACCTTGTCCGTCTGCAGGCGCTTCAGGCTCGCCTCCAGCAGCCTCCACGAGCCGTCTCTCGTGCGGTCATGGGTTTTGGTCGTGATCCACACTCCATGCCTGCGTCCTTGCAGTGCCTTGCCGAGCCGCTCTTCGGACTGTCCGTCGGAATAGCTCGGCGCCGTGTCAAAATAAGTGATCCCCTCATCGATGGCCCGGTTTACGATTCGGATTGCATCCTCCTCCGAGCAGTTGTGTTCGTCGACGATTCTTTGGGCGCCAAAGCTGAGAATCGGGAATTGTTTGTCTGATTTGCCATAATTTCTGTGCTCCAAATGGCTCACTCCTCTCGTCTATATCGAATTGAGCAGGGATTTGCATGATCTAAGTATAAAAGAAGTATAAGGGCTTTGTGAATGTATTCTTCCATATTCGTGGTTACCTTACACTATTCGACAAAAAAAGTATTGTGTTTTATATTGATTGTTTTTATCATAAGTTTATATACATATTTTGTCGAATTTTTAGAAGCTTTACAAATGACGATGCATGGAGGAGGTTGCTCTGGAGGGGGAAATCGGGCCCGGCTCGTGCAGTACATAGTGGAAAGTTGTTACAAAGAAAACGTAGAAAACATGGAGAGGTGCACCAAAGATGGAGAAATCATCGTTAATCGGTATCGTTCTTGCGTTTCTTGCGGTCGGAGTGGGCATGGTGTTAAAAGGGGCCAGTCTGTCGGCGCTTTTGAATCCCGCCGCTGCGTTAATTATTTTCGGAGGAACGGCAGCTACGCTTTTTATATCGTTTCCAATGGAAGATATGAAAAAATTTCCGAAATTATTGAAAATTATTTTTACCGAACAACCGTTAATGCCGAAAAAAGAGCTTATTGAAACGTTTATCAACTGGGTTTCCATTACGCGCCGTGAAGGCTTGCTTTCCCTGGAAAAACAAGCCGAGGAGCTTTCCGATCCTTTTATGAAAACGGGTATGCGTCTGATCATCGACGGGAACGATCCCGATTTTGTCCGCGACGTGCTGCTTGAAGATATTGCCGAGATGGAAGCGAGACACAAAAGATTTGCGGGCATTTTTACACAGGCGGGTGCGGCAGCGCCTACGCTTGGCGTTCTTGGCGCCGTTGTAGGCTTGATCGCGGCGCTTAGCAACCTGAGCGAGGTAGAGAAGCTGGGCCACTTGATTTCCGCGGCTTTCGTCGCAACTTTGTTCGGTATCTTCCTCGGATACGTCGTTTGTCACCCGTTCGCGAACAAGCTGAAAAGTAAATCGAAAAAAGAAGTCGAGATCAAGTTGATGATCGTGGAAGGTTTGCTGTCGATTCAATCCGGCGTATCTGCGAACTCCGTGAAGCAAAAAATGATGATTTTTGTGACGAACACGGAGCGCGCGCAGTATGAAGAGGGGGCGAAGGAGGCCACTCCACAGTGAGCAAAAAGAAAAAGCACGAAGAACACGAAGAGCATATTGACGAAACCTGGCTCATTCCCTATGCGGATTTGCTTACGCTGCTCTTGGCGCTGTTCATTATTTTGTTCGCCTCCAGCCAAGTGGACAGCAAAAAATACGATTCGATCATGAGAGCTTTGAACAACGCGTTTACTGGCGGAACAGCACCAATGAATATGTCCAACCTGATCCCGATCGATAACGCTGCGAACTCTACCCAGAATAACAACAACAACCAGAATCCGCCGACGAAGCCCGAAGACAAGCAGGCCGGGAAGCTGGCGGAGCGCCTCAAGAAGGAAGAAGAGGATCTGGAGAAGCTTAAGAAGAGCGTGGACGCTTTTATTAAGGACAACAATTTGGCCGACCAGCTGCAGACGAAACTGGACAGCGAGAAGCTGACGATTACGATCAGCGACCGGGCGCTTTTCGATTCCGGTTCCGCTACTGTGAAGCCTGAGGCAAGAACGCTTGCCGTCTCCATGTCCGAGATGCTGAGCGGCTACACGGACTACCAGGTCGAAGTCGCAGGACATACCGATAATGTGCCGATACATAAACCGGAGTTCGAAACGAACTGGGATTTGAGCGCCAAGCGCGCGGTCAATTTTATGAAAGTGCTGCTGAATAACGGCAATTTGAACCCTGTCATGTACCGTTCCGTCGGATTCGGCGAATACCATCCGGTGGAATCCAACGATACGCCGGAAGGCAAAGCGAAGAACCGGCGCGTTGAAGTCAGCATTCTCCGTAATCTCAAAACGACAGAAAATACGGTCAAGCAATAAAAGAAAAGGCCAAAGACGCCTCCGAACCACTGTAATAGTGGAACGGAGGCGTCTTTGTTGGTGTACTCTCGTTGGCGCAGCAGTAGTACTACGTCGCGCCGCGATCGCTAGAGCTACACGGTAACGAGCAATTTTTTCTCCGCTTCGCTCACCTCGCCAAGCTTCTCTTGCTTTTCATGTTGCTCTTGTTTTTGCTGCTGCTCTTGTTGTTCCAGTTCCCCGTTCGGTGTCCGGGACTGTTCCTGCTCATCAAGCTGCTGTTCCGCCGGAGCTGCATCAGCAGGCTCCTCTTCGGCCGATTCCGCTTCTTCAAGGAACTTCGCTTGTCCAGCCTCATTCCCGGGTTCGGATTCGGGATGCCCTTCCTGAGCTAATTCCACATCCTCGGTTCCGATTTGAAATTTGCTGATTTCCGTGAACAGCTGTGCGGCCAAAGTGTGAATGTCATCCGCTTGGTCGGCGATTTGACGGATCGAGGCGTCCTGCTGAATCGAGGTCGAATGAACTTCCTCCACCCCTGCCGCGGTTTCCTGCGCTACGGCGGCGACGAATTGAACGGACTCTATGAGCGTATCGTTTTTCAGGCGGACCTGCTCGATTTTGTCATGAATTTGTTCGATCTGACCCGTAATATGGCTCATCGATTGTTCGATGCCGACAAAAGAGTCGAGCGTATCCGACACGCGGCTGTTTTGCGCCTCCGTCTGCTCCTTGGCTTCGTTCAAGCTGCTTTGCAGCTCGCGGATTTGCTGCTGCAGCGTCTGGATCATGCCGCTGATCGTTTTGGAGGAGTCGTTCGTTTGCTGGGACAGCTGGCGCACCTCTTCGGCGATAACGGAAAAACCACGGCCGTGAACGCCGGCTCTGGCCGCTTCAATGGCAGCGTTCAGCGACAGCACGTTCGTCTGCGTCGAAATTTCCGTAATCGACTGCGTGATCGCGCCGATCTGTCTGGAGCTCGCCGCGAGAGTCCGCATGGCTGCGTCAACTTTGCTCAGCACCTCCTGGGATCGGTCCGAGGAGGCTTTCAACGCCCGAACGGACGCCGTTCCGTTCAGCGTGCCGGCCGAAGCCTCTTCGCTGGAACGCTTCATATCGTCCGTATACGACGTGATCGCGCGGATTTCCGCGTCCAGCTCGGCAATGATTTGCGAGCTTTGCTCCGTTTTGTAGGCTTGCTCGTTAGCGCCTGCCGAAATGTCTTGGATCGATTTTAAAATATCGATATTCGCCGATGCGGTCAGTTCCGAAAAATGACGGGACGATTGCGAATGCTCTGTCAAGGAGGAGGCAATTTTGCTCGCGGCGCTCAGCATTTGACGAACTTGGACGATCATATGGTCGAAGCTGCGGCTCAATTGGCCAAGCTCATCCCGAGACTCGGAGTTGATCGTATGGCTCAAGTCTCCCTCGGCGATTAAGGCCACCGCTTTTTGCAAGCGGGTGATAGGATTCATGAAAGAGCGGATGATGATGAACGCAATGAACAAAGTCAAAACGAACACGAGGGACGCTACGATAAGCATCACTTTACCCGTTTGATCCAGCAGCAAAGTGGATTCGCTCACCGCATTATCGGCGGATTCCGCGTATGTCGTGTAAAAATTGTCGACCAGACCGAAAATTTTATCTTTCAAATCTTGCGATTCATTATAGAGATACAGCAGATTGATTTGCAGATCTACCGGATTCGTGCCGTTTCCCTGAACCATTTGGGCCGCCGAATCGAAATTGTTGATGTAGTCGACGGAAGCCTGGATCAGCTGGCTTCGCCATTTTAGCTGTTCCGGCGTGGAGGCGGTGTCGCCGATCATTTTGACCATATCGGTAAAAGGCTGCCGCTTTGCGTTGTATTTTAAAATATATTCGGGTTTCTTGGAAATCTCCAGACCGGAAGCGATAATATTGAGCTCCTGCACCATTTCTTTAAGCTCCAGCGCCATCACTTTGAGCTGTATTTTATCGTTTTGATCGTTCATGTGCTGTTTGATTTGACCGACCTGATAGAGATTGAAGAATGCGACCGTAAGAAAAATCAGAAGCATACTGCTAAAGCTGACGATCAATTTGCTGCGCATGGTCATATTGAACGTTAACTTCCTCATTTTCGTTCCCTCCATTTTTAATTGACAATTTTCGACTAATTTCTATGTATTGCTTCTACTTTAATAATCATCTATTAAGCGAAAAGCCGAACTGTGTTAAAGAAGTGTTAAATAAAAGTTTTACATTACGTTTACGTTTCGCGAGTTTTTAATTTACAATCTGTTGTTACGATGTGTAAGAAGGTTAGATCGACGGACAGAGAACAGACTTCGAGTCTAACTGCAATTAGGGTTTATAAAAATAAAGGAGGACATGCTGACTATGTTTAAGCTCATGTCGAAAAAAGGAATTACATTTTCACTCTCTACGATTTTAGTAATGGGGGCTTTGGCAGGCTGCGGCGCCAACACAAACACTACACAAAACGCTGCATCTCCTTCACCAAGTGCAAGCGCAAGCGCTTCTACCAAACCAAGCGATTCTCCGGCTCCAGCAAAAACTGAGCTTTCCGGCACAATTACGGCATCCGGCTCCAGCGCCCTGCTTCCTCTTGTGAAACAAGCGGCTACCGAGTTCATGGAGAAAAACCCGAAAGTAACGATCAACGTAACAGCAGGCGGTTCCGGTACAGGTATCAAAAACGTAGCGGACGGCACTTCCGATATCGGTAACTCCGACGTGGCTCCTGGAGATGAGTACAAAGACAAAGGCTTGAAAGAGAACTTTGTTGCAGTTGCTCCTTTCGCTTTCATCGTTAATAAAGATGTAACTGTCGATAACTTGACTAAACAGCAAGCTGCCGACATCTATATGGGCAAAATCACAAACTGGAAAGATGTAGGCGGTAAAGACGCGAAAATCGTTCTTGTTCACCGTCCTGACAGCTCCGGTTCCCGCAAACTGGTTCAACAAATCATTCTTGACGGCAAAGAATTCACTAAAGACGGTATTACGCAAGAAAACAGCGGTGCTATGAAAACAGCGGTAGCCGGCCAATCCGCTTCCATCGGCTACGTTGATACTCCTTACATCGACGATACGGTTAAAGCGTTGAAAATCGACGGAGTTGCTTTCTCCGAAGACAACATCAAAAACGGCACTTACAAACTGTTCGGTGTTGAGCGTATGTACACAAAAGGCGAAGCTAAAGAACCTGCTAAATCTTTCATCGACTATATCAAAAGCAAAGACTTCCAAAGCAAGCAAGTTCGCGATCTGAAATTCTTGCCTGCCGATCTGCTTGGAAACAAATAATAACGTTTAAAAACCATCAGGGCGCTGCAGCTATTGCAGCGCTCTTTTTGCTCGAGAAGAGACGATAATTTTTACATTGTCTTTACAATTCATTGATGATGCATTGACACTCATCACCTATGATGAGTGTAATGTGAATCAGGAGAAGGGGGATTATCCATTGAACACGGTGGCAGACAAGCTGGCAAACACGGCGGAAGAGAGGAACCGCCCGATGACGAGCAAATGGACGAAGGGACAATATAGACAAGACAGCGTGATGCGGTGGGTATTCGTCGGGAGCGCCGCGCTCGTAGCGGCCATTATTTTTTCCATCATTATTTTCGTAGGGATGCAGGGGCTCAAAACATTTCAAGGGGTCAGTCCTTTGGAGTACTTCTTTTCGACCGATTGGACGCCCGGGCAAAACAAATTCGGAGCGCTGCCTTTTCTGTACAGCACGCTGCTGCTGACGCTCGTTTCCGTCGTATTGTCGGTGCCGCTGGCGCTGTCCGGGGCTCTGTTTATGGCGAAAATCGCGCCGAAATGGATGCGCGAAATTTTGCGGCCTGCCACGGACTTGTTCGTCGGCATTCCGTCTGTCGTATACGGTCTGATCGGTATGACAGTTATCGTGCCCGCGCTTGGGAAATTGACCGGTGGAGTCGGGTACGGCATTTTGCCGGCGGCTATCATTTTGGCGATTATGATTATGCCTACGATTCTTTCCATCTCCGAGGATGCGATCCGCTCGCTGCCCGGACGGTTGGAAGAAGCGTCTCTGGCTCTCGGAGCGACACGCTGGCAAACGATGTGGCGCGTGCTGCTTCCGGCGGCAAGACCCGGTATTTTGACAGGCATCATTCTCGGCATGGGCCGCGCAATCGGCGAAACGATGGCGGTGTTCATGGTGATCGGGAACTCGCCGCAAATGCCCAAGTCATTGCTTGATTCGACGACGGTGCTGACAACCGCGATTGTCAAGGACATGGGGAACACGAACTACGGAACGACCTGGAATAACGCGCTCTATATGATGGCGCTGCTTCTGCTTATTATTTCCTTATTGTTAATTCTTATTATCCGGATCGTGGCTAAAAGGAGCGAAGTTAAATGAACAGCAGAAATACGGATCGTTTGGCCACTGTCTACTTCTGGGCTTCGGGCATTGTCATTATCCTCATTCTGGCCTGGTTTCTGATACGGATACTTGGCGACGGCATTCCTCATTTATCTTGGCAATTCATTTTCGGCAAGCCGGAGGAAATTAAAGCCGGCGGCGGCGTTGGGCCGCAGTTGTTCAACTCCTTCTACATTTTGATCCTTTCCCTGATCATTTCGGTTCCAATCGGAGTGTTCTCGGGGATTTATCTGGCTGTTTATGCGCAAAAAAATAGTTTTACCGACATCGTACGCATTTCGGTCGAAGCTTTGGCTTCCGTCCCTTCGATCGTTTTCGGATTGTTCGGTTTCCTGCTGTTCGCCAATTTGCTCGGGCTGAAATTTTCGATTATCGGCGGCGCGGCGACCGTCGCTCTGCTGAATTTGCCGGTCATGGTTCGCGTGACGGAAGAAGCGATCCGCACGGTGCCGGATTCGTACTGGGAAGCAAGCCTTGCGCTCGGTTCGACCAAATGGCAGGCGATCCGCAAGGTGCTCATTCCTGCGGCAATGCCGAATCTGATTACGGGCATTACGCTCATTTCCGGCCGCGCGCTTGGGGAATCGGCCATTCTGATTTACACCGCAGGCTTGTCGGTGTCGCGGTTTTTCCCGGATTTCAATCCGCTGAAAATGGGCGAGACTTTATCCGTTCATCTCTGGTATGTCGGTGCGGAAGCGTTGGTGCCTGACGCGAAAGATATCGCCAAAGGCAGTGCGGCGTTGCTTCTCATCGTCGTGCTGGTCTTCAACTTGCTTGTAGGTATTCCAAGTCGGATTTTACAAAAAAGACTTTCCGGAGGGAAATAAATGGTAACGACAATGACAAAGCCCAAAATCAAAGCGGACAAATTAAACTTGTTTTACGGGGACAACCATGCGCTGCATGATATAGAGCTAAGCATTGAGGCCGGTACGATCGCCGCTTTGATCGGCCCTTCCGGCTGCGGCAAGTCGACTTTCCTGCGTACGCTGAACCGGATGAACGACTTGATCGAAAGCGTCAGAATTACAGGCAACGTCGCGGTAGACGGATTGAACATCTATGGCTCGGATTCGGATGTCGTTTCGCTCCGCAAGCGGGTCGGCATGGTGTTCCAGCGCCCGAATCCGTTCCCGATGAGCATCTACGACAACATCGCCTACGGCCCGCGCATTCACGGCACGAAGAAAAAATCGGTGCTGGATGAAATCGTCGAGCGCAGCTTGATACAAGCGGCGCTTTGGGACGAAGTCAAGGACCGGTTGAACAAATCGGCGCTCGGCTTGTCCGGCGGTCAGCAGCAGCGTCTTTGCATCGCCCGTCTGCTGGCGGTCGAGCCTGATGTGCTGCTGATGGATGAGCCGACTTCAGCGCTGGACCCGATCTCCACGCTTAAGGTCGAAGAGCTGACCCAGACGCTGAAAGACAAGTACACAATCATCATTGTAACGCACAACATGCAGCAAGCCGCCAGGATTTCCGACATGACGTCGTTCTTCCTGAACGGATATTTGATCGAAACGGACAAAACGGACAAAATTTTCACAAGTCCTAACGACCAGCGCACGGAAGATTACATTACCGGAAGATTCGGTTAACAGAAGGGAAAGGGAGTGTACAAATGGATACGAGACCGGGTTTCCATCAGTCGGTGGAACTGCTTCAGCATGAACTGCTTCAAATGGGGAGCAGTGTGGAACATTTGATCCGCTCGGCGGTGGATTCACTGGCCAGATTGGATGAACAACTGGCGGGGCAAATCATCAAGAGGGACGATGTTATCGATGACTTCTTGACAAGAATCGACGAGCTGTGCCTCCGGTTGACCGCATTGCAGCAGCCGATGGCCAGCGATTTGAGAATTATCGGCACGGCGATTAAAATCGCGACCGATCTGGAGCGGATCGCCGATCATGCCGTCGACATCGCGAAGATTACGATTCGCTTTGCCGGCGAAGAGCTGGTCAAACCGCTCGAAGTCATTCCGCAGATGGCCGATATCGCCATCGAAATGCTGCAGGAGAGCATGATCGCCTACACGGAGCGCAATGTGCACAGAGCAGCGGCTCTTGCGGAGAAGGACGACCAGGTCGACAAGCTGTACAGCACGGTTATGCAAGAGCTGATCAGCATGATGAATGCGGACCTGAACCGCAACCGTCAGTTGGCTCATCTGATCATGGTGGCGCACTATCTGGAACGAGTTGCCGACCATGTGACCAACATCGGAGAAGGTGTCATCTACATGGTGACCGGGAAGCGCAAAGATTTGAACGTCTGATGGTGTGGAAAAAAGGGGAAGTTAACGGCTTTGGGCCGCTAGCTTCCCCTTTTTGTATGAATGCCTGGTTTCTGAGCGAAGAAAGCCTGCGAATGTACAGGAATTTTCGTAGAAAATGAATCTAAGCTCTTGTGCTTGGCGAAAAGCCTGCACATTTGCAGGAATTTTTCGTTTCCAGCGTATCAGCAGGCAAAAACCTGCACTTTTGCAGGCTTTCTGCCTGCAGCCAGGTTCCCTTCACAGCCCAGCCAGTCGAGTTATCTCATGCCCCCCGCCGTGCATCACTGCAATGCACAACGCGCGCCGGGAACTGCAGTGCTGCACCCACGCCGGGAACCACTGAACGGCCGATCAAAGGGTTACTGCGCCAAGACGGCGGAAGGGATCGCGAAGCGGATGAAAAACGTCGTGCCCAGGCTGCTCGATTGCACTTCGATAGGCGCCTGATGCCGGGCGGCGATGCTGTAGCAGACGGCCAGCCCCAATCCGGTGCCGTGGTCTTTGGTCGTGAAAAACGGCCTGCCGAGCTTTTCCAAATTTTCTTCCCTGATGCCGCTTCCTTGATCGGATATTTTTAAAACGACACTTTGCGCTTCGGCGTACGTTTCGACGGAAAGCATTCCGCCCGCGTCCATCGCTTCCAGCCCGTTGATGCACATGTTCAGGATCAGCTGGCGGATTTCCTGATCGTCCAATTGCAGCTCGGGGCAATCGCCGTATTCGATCTGAAGATGCTTGCCGGTCATGACCGCTTCGGCCTGGATCAACGGATAGAGCGTTTCCAAAATGCGGTTCAACTGTGCGGTATGCTGGTGCGTTTGTTTATTTTTGGCCAGCGATAAATATTCGGTAATGATTTTGTTAGCCCGATCGAGCTCTTCCAGCATGATATGTATGTATTCTTTTTCCATCGTGCCTTTGCTGTCCCGGAACAGCTGCAGAAAGCCGCGGATGGTCGTCATCGGATTCCGGATTTCGTGCGCGATCCCGGCGGCCATCTCCCCGACGAGGTTCAACTGGGCCAGACGGGCCATTTCGGTCTCGTATCGAAGGTTTTCCGTGATGTCGATCGCTACCTGCAGCAGACACTTTTCGTCGTCCATGTCGATAATTTCCGTGGACAGCACGGCGCTGCGGATTTCTTTGTTTTTCGTCTCGTACTTGACTTTGGCATTGTGGCCGACCTGCTCCGCACAGGCGTCTTCGCTTTCGGCGGAATCGCCCCTCATCCCGAACAAGTTCAAGGACGTGCCGATGATTTCTTCCCCGTAGCCCGTGTACTGCTTCCAGGTATCGTTGACATCGATATATTCGTAATTGGACAGACGCCTGATCGCCATCAAGCAGGGAGAGGCTTTGAACATTTTTTGAAAATGCTCTTGCGATTTCATCAATTTTTGATGCGCGTCCACGAGTTCGCGGGTTCTTTCTTCCACGCGTTTTTCCAGCAGCTCGTTTTGCTGCTTGAGCAGCATTTCCGCTCTGGCGAGCTTGTGGTTCGTCTCCTCCAGTTCAAGCGCCCGCTGGTTCAACAGCTCGCTTTGGGATTTTATTTTTTGATGATAGCGGTGAAGCTTGACAAAAGCGTCCACTTTCATTTTAAGCAGATCAGGATGCACGGGTTTAAAAACGTAGTCGATGGAGCCTGCATGATAACCTCTTAATACGTGTTCAATCGAAGTGCTGATCGCTGTCAAAAATATGATGGGCACATCTTCGCAGGACTTTTTCTGCTTGATCAACTCGGCTGTTTCAAAACCGCTCAGGCCGGGCATTTGCACGTCCAGCAGGATTACGGCCACATTGTGGGCCGGCTCCTTGAGCAAGTATTTGAGAACCTCTTCGCCGGATTGCAGCGTAATCAGATCATAGTCAGAAGAGGCAAGTATGCCGGTCAAAGCCAGCAAATTTTCGTAGCGGTCATCCACCGCCAAGATTTTTACTTGATCATCCATTTCAGTTCCTTCTTTCGGTTATACAATCCAAAAGGTATGAACACAGCTTTGTAAAATCTCCTGCTTTCTTTTTTCGGGAAAAAGGGCAGATTCCCTCTTTTTGGCTGTGAGAAAATATGTTGAAACAGATTATTAAACCTATTTACAATGATTTTACACAAGCTTAACATGTCTGGACGTTTGGTTTGTTACACTTGGGGTAAAAGTTGAGTCGGTAAGGGATGATGTTGATGCAAGTTCAGTCAGACATGTTCGCGCATTTTCGCGAAATCATTGAGCGGCAGTCCATTTTTTCGGTGTACCAGCCGATTGTCTCGCTGCAGAGCGGAGAAGTTACCGGGTACGAGGCGTTGACGCGGGGGCCGCGGGAAAGTGCGTTTCAATCGCCGCTGGACCTGTTTGAATTTGCCGAACAACAAGGCGAGCTCTATGTTCTGGAAAAACTGGCCAGAGAAAAGGCGATTCAGGGATCTTTTTTGCGGCCGGAGCAGTTTTTATTTATTAACATTTCGTCTCAGGTGCTGCACGACCCGCAATTTATTCCGGGTAAAACGATGGAGATTTTGCATGCCCACGGCTTGCGGCCGAACAATGTCGTTTTTGAAATTACGGAGAGAAGCTCGATCGAGGATTTTACTTTGGCCAAAAAGATTTTGGAGCATTACCGCAAACAGGGATATCGGATTGCGATCGACGATGCCGGGGCCGGATACTCGTCCCTTCAGGCGATTGCGGAGCTGCAGCCGGATTTTATTAAAATCGACCGTTCTTTGATCGAGAACATTCATTTAAATAAAGTCAAGGAGTATATCGTAGAAACGTTCGTCACCTTCGCCCAGAAAATGAATATTTCGCTTATTGCCGAAGGCATCGAGCATATGGACGAGCTGATCAAGCTAACCCGGATGGGCATTCATTACGGTCAAGGCTATTTGCTCGGAAGGCCCGGCACCGATCCCGTTACCGTCGAGGAAAGCCACCAGATGCTGATCTGGCAGCACCGAAAGCTGCAAGGCGGCGCAGCGGTCTGGTCGATCGGCGATTTGGCCGCGCCGGTGAAGGTGTTCGACAAGCGTGCGCTTATTTCCGAAGTCGCCGACTATTTGAAAAAAAACCAGGACGCCGTAGGCGCCGTTATCGTAAGCGAAGCCGTTCCGGTCGGGCTGATGATGAGGGACAGGCTGTTTCAGCAGCTGGCGGGGCAGTACGGATTCTCGTTGTTCTGGAACCGGAGCATCGATCAGATCATGGACGATTCTCCGCTCATCGTGGACGAGTTCACGCCCGTAGAGCAAGTCTCGCAAATGGCGACCTCGCGTTCCATACATAACCTGTACGATCTCGTCATTATTACGAGCGGCGGAAAAATGGCGGGCACGGCTTCCATCCGCTCCATTCTGGAAAGCATTACGAGCGTCCGCATGGAATCCGCGCGGATTGCCAATCCGTTGACCGGACTGCCGGGAAATTTGCAGATCAACCGGGAGCTGAACAAGCGGATTATGGAAAAGAAGCCGTTCCATGTCGTCTACGCGGATTTGGACTATTTCAAATGGTTCAACGACCGCTTCGGCTTTCAAAGAGGGGATCAGTTGATTCAATATACGGCGGACATCATGCAGCAGGCGATTGCGGTATGCGGCACGCCGCTCGACTTTGTCGGGCATGTGGGCGGGGACGATTTTATAGCTATTTCCTCTACGATGCTACCGGAGACGCTGTGCCAGGAAATGATTCGCCGGTTCGAGCAGGGCGTACAGATGTTCTACGAGGGAGAGACGTGGGAATACGTGTGGGACCGCAGCGGCGCCCAGGTTCCGAGCAATGGGGTGACGCTTTCGCTTTCACTCGTCGTATGCAGCAGTGAATCCGCGATGACCCTCGAGCAGATTTCACAAGCTGCGGCTGCTTTGAAGAAGAAAGCGAAGGCGCATCAAGGGAGCGTTTATTGCATGCACTGCATAAATTGAGCGCTCTGAATGCCGGTCACCGTATCGGCTCCGAGAACGTATGCTGAAGCTGTTTAAAAGAGCGGATAATGATAACCTTTTGCTTGCCGACCCGGCGTTCCGATATTTTTTTCACGCTGCCTGGATGAATCCAGACGGCGTCCATGCCGCAGGAGGTTGCCCCCACCACGTCGTTGCGCCACGAATTACCGACCATGACGCTTTGATTGGGCGTCGTGCCCACCGTTTTCATAGCCGCTTCGAAAATCGCGGGATGAGGCTTGCGCGGCCCATCCTTCTCCGAACTGAACAGACGGTCCGGCCCGATCCACTGAGTAAGCTTCAGTTTGTGCAAATTGTTTTGCAGACGCCGCAAATTGCCGTTGCTAATAATGGCCAGCTCGAAATTTTTGGTCAAAACGCCGAGCGTTTCTTCGACGCCGGGAAATAAAGCGACAAAGGTATCCTCCTGCTGTTCGACCTGATCGAAAAAAGCGCGTGTAAAAGCGGGGTTTACGGCAACCGGAAAAGGCTGGAGCGCCTTTTTCAGGCACAATAGCCGGAGCTCTTCGGCGGAAATCTGGCTTTTTACGGGCGCCTTCCGATGCTTGCTCCATTCCAGCTTATAGCTTTGCAGCGCGTCCTGGCCGGACCATGTGTGGCCTTCCGGTTCCCATCTTGCCGTATACTCGTTCATCACTTGCAAAAACGCGGAGTCGAAGCACTGCCTGCGATCCAGAATCGTATTGTTCATATCGAAAAAAATGACTTTTTTGCGGGTTGGAGAAAAAAAAGGACTCATGCGGAGAACCTCCTTTTGAAGACCTTGCGACCCGTTTACTCGCTTCTATTACATGTTTATGTGCATAACTGTTTTTTTATTTTTATTTCCTATGCTATGATGAAGAGAGTATGTCTGAAATCGGGGAGGCTACTATGGACAAGTTGATCATTATCGATGGCAACAGCATTGCCAACAGGGCTTTTTACGCCCTTCCGCTGCTCAGCAACTCAAGCGGATTGCACACGAATGCCGTGTACGGCTTCACCACCATGCTGCTGAAGCTGATTGAAGAAGAAAAGCCGACCCACTTTCTCGTAGCGTTTGACGCGGGGAAGGTGACGTTTCGCCATAAAGAATATACCGAGTACAAAGGCGGCAGGGCCAAAACCCCGTCTGAACTTTCCGAGCAGTTTCCGCTCATTAAAGAGCTGCTGCGGGCTTTTCAAATCCCCCAGTTTGAACTGGAGGGCTACGAGGCCGATGACATTATCGGCACGCTGACGCGGATTGCCGACGAGCACGGCGAGAAGGTGCTGCTCGTGTCGGGAGACAAGGATATGCTGCAGCTTGCCTCCGAGCATGTCACGGTCGCGATTACGCGCAAGGGCATCAGCGAGGTTGAGCGCTACAATCCGCAAGAAATTATGGAAAAGTACGGCTTGACGCCGAATCAGATCATCGACCTGAAAGGGCTGATGGGCGACGCCTCGGACAACATTCCCGGCATTCCGGGGGTTGGCGAGAAGACGGCGCTGAAGCTGCTTCACGAATACGGCTCCGTTGAGGAAGTGCTGGCCCATAGCGCCGATATGAAGGGCAAGATGAAGGAAAAGATCGAGGAGCATTCGCAGGATGCGATCATGAGCAAGGAGCTTGCGACGATTTTCCGCGAAGTGCCGATGGCTACGGAATGGGCGGGCTTCCGTTATGAAGGCTACGACGGACAAGCTCTGGCGGGCATGTTCCGCAAGCTGGAATTCAAATCGCTGCTGGAAAAAATGGATTTCTCGGCAAATGCCGGCGAGGCGGAGCAAGCCGAAGAAAGCTTGGAGACGGAAATCGTTACGGCTGACGGACTTGCGGGTCTCATAGCCGCGCTCGGCGATTCGGCCGTCATTCATATAGAAGTGATCGGCGAAAACCCGCATCAATCGGATGTGGCCGGGATGGCGGTTTATATGGAACAAAGCGGCAAGCTGGCGTATGTGCCGTTCAGCCTGCTGATGAGCGAGGAAGCGGGGCCGGTCAGAGACTGGCTGTCCGACGAGACGAAGAAGAAGCAGTTGTTCGACCAGCACCGTGCGGAGCTGGCGCTGGCCTGGCAGGGAGTCCGCCTCCGCGGGGTGGACTTCGACGTGCTGCTGGCCGCATATTTGCTCGACCCTACGGAGTCGACGCTCACCTTGAGCGGCCTTGCGGGCAAATACGGCCTGCCTGGCATCAAGGCCGATGAAGAGGTGTTCGGCAAAGGCGTGAAGTTTCGCCTGCCGGAGCTTCCTGCGCTTGGCGCGCACCTGTGCCGCAAAGCGGACACGATCCGCCGCGCGGTGCCCGCGCTGCGGGAAGAGCTGGAGAAGAGCGAGATGCACAGCCTCTTCTACGAACTGGAGCTGCCGCTCGCGGGCGTGCTCGCGGAGATGGAGCTGCGCGGCATCGAGGTCGACGCCGACGGCCTAAAGCAGCTCGGCGAGGAACTGGCCGGGCAGCTCGAAGGCATCATGGCCCGCATCTACGAGCTGGCGGCCTGCGAATTCAACATCAATTCGCCGAAGCAGCTTGGCGAGATTTTGTTCGAGAAGCTGGGGCTGCCGGCTTGGAAGAAGACCAAAACCGGCTACTCGACGGACGCCGAGGTGCTGGAAAAGCTTGCGCCCTACCATGAGATCGTAGAGCATATTTTGCACTACCGCTCGCTGGCGAAGCTGCAGTCGACGTACGTCGAAGGGCTGCTTAAAGAGGTGCGGCCGGAGACCGGCAAAGTGCATACGTATTACCGGCAGACGATTGCCGCTACGGGGCGGCTCAGCAGCCAGTACCCGAACCTCCAGAACATTCCGATTCGTATGGAGGAAGGCCGCAAAATCCGCAAAGTATTCGTCCCCTCCGAACCGGGATGGTACATTTTGGCTGCGGATTACTCGCAGATCGAGCTGCGGGTGCTTGCGCACATCTCGCAGGATGAGAAGCTGAAGGAAGCGTTCCTTCAGAACATGGACATTCATACGAAGACGGCGATGGACGTATTCGGCGTGCAGGAGAACGAAGTCGACGCGAACATGCGCCGCCAGGCCAAGGCGGTCAACTTCGGCATCGTCTACGGCATCAGCGATTATGGCCTGTCCCAGAACCTGGACATTACCCGGAAGGAAGCGGCCAGCTTTATCGAGCAATATTTTGCCGTATTCCAGGGGGTTCGCAAATATATGGACGATATCGTGGCAGATGCCCGCAGAGACGGGTATGTCACGACTTTGCTGCAGCGCCGCCGCTATTTGCCGGAAATTGCGGCATCGAACTTCAACCTGCGCTCGTTTGCGGAGCGCACGGCGATGAACTCGCCGATTCAAGGCTCGGCCGCGGACATCATCAAGCTCGCCATGGTACAGATGGCGGAACGCCTGAAGCACGAGCGGCTGCGCAGCCGCATGCTCCTTCAGGTGCATGACGAACTTGTCTTCGAGGTTCCGGAAGAAGAGCTGGAGACGATGCGCCGGATCGTGCCGGAAGTGATGGCTTCCGCGCTCAAGCTGGACGTGCCGCTTCAGGCAGACGTCGATTTCGGCCTCACCTGGTACGAGGCGAAGTAATTTCGGCAGCCGACCGCTTTGGGCGGGCTGCCCGTGATGGTGGCGCCGGCCGGTGCGGGCGGCCCTGCGGCAAGGCGGCCGGAGACCTCCGTGCCGCCGGCCGCACAGTCATCTGCGAGGCTGCTGCGCGCCAGGCTCATGGGCCCGACAAGGCCCGCCAGAAGGCGGAGCTGCCCGAGACGGTGGCGTCGTTCGGAGCGGGCATCCCTGCGGCAAGACGGCGCCGGAGACCTCTGTGCGGCCGGCGCGTAGTCATCTGCGAGGATGCTGCGCGCCAGGCTGGGCCTGACAAGGCCCGCCAGCCGCTTTAGGCGGGGCTGCCCGTGGCGGTGTCGCCGTTCGGAGCGGGCGACCCTTGCGTCAAAGCGGCGCCGGAGACCTCTGTG
>NZ_JBZYAO010000024.1:0-62965 GCF_059820445.1 Paenibacillus sp. sgz302190 | reverse complement strand
CGGAGACCTCCGTGCGGCCGGCCGCACAGTCATCTGCGAGGATGCTGCACGCCAGGCTCACGGGCCTCATAATGCCCGCCAGGCCGAAAAAACTGCGAAAGTGCAGGCTTTTTCCGTGAAAGTGGGTCGTTTTGGTGAAAAGCCTGCAATTGTGCAGGAATTTTGAATGAAAATGAGTCTGGGCCTATATTTTCGATGAAAAACCTGCACTTTTGCAGGAATTTTTCGTTGCCAGCGTATCAACGGGTAAAAAGCTGCACTTTTGCAGGTTTTTTCGCGCTGACAGGCAGAGGTGCTGCTGCTGGCCCGCGGTCCCACCACCGCGCGAGCCGGGCCCTGCCATTGGCCAGCACCGCCGGCCCCCGCCGGTGGCTCTGCCTTTGGCCCGCGCCGCCGGCCCGCGAGCGCGGCCCTGCCTTTGGCTTTCGCCTCTGGCCCGCGCCCGCGGCCCTGCCTTTGGCTTTCGCCTCTGGCCCGCGCCCGCGGCCCTGCCTTTGGCTTTCGCCTCTGNTTCGCCGCCGGCCCGCGCCCGCGGCCCTGCCTTTGGCTTTCGCCGCCGGCTCTCGCCCGCGGCTCTGCCTTTGGCCCGCACCGCCGGCCCTCGCCCGCGGCCCTGCCTTTAGCTTTCGCCGCCGGCCCGCGCCCGCGGCCCTGCCTTTGGCCTGAGCCGTCGGCCCCCGCCGGTGGCTCTGCCTTTGGCCCGCACCGCCGGCCCGCGCCGGTGGCTCTGCCTTTGGCCCGCACCGCCGGCCTGCGCCCGCGGCTCTGCCTTTGGCCAGCACCGCCGGCCCCCGCCGGTGGCTCCGCCTTTGGCTTTCGCCGCCGGCCTGCGCCCGCGGCCCATACACCCCGCTCTTGCTTCTGCACGGGCCTATTCTTGTTTTTTTTACCATTGGTACAAAAAATTTATTTTATAGAGGTGAGACCTGGTGCCTGAGCTGCCCGAAGTCGAAACAGTCAAAAGAACGCTGAATATGCTTGTTGCCGGAAAAACGATCGAGCATGTTCAGGTCAGGCTGCCGCGAATTATACAGAAGCCGCAGGACATTCAGATGTTTGAGACGCTGCTGCAAGGTCAAACGATTCAAATTATCGAAAGGCGCGGCAAGTTTTTGCGCTTTGTCTTGGATGATTATGTGCTCGTCTCGCACTTGCGCATGGAAGGCCGCTATGGCTTGTACGCAGGTGATGATCCGCTGGAGCTGCATACGCATGTGCTGTTCCGTTTTACGGACGGCAGCGAGCTGCGGTACAAGGATGTGCGGCAGTTTGGAACGATGCATTTGTTTCCGAAAGGGGAGGAGTTTTTGCAGCCTCCGCTGCAGAAGCTGGGCCTGGAGCCTTTGGAGGAATCGTTCACGCCGGAGGCGTTCAGTGAACGTATTTCCAAGCGCTCCACCAAGATTAAGCCGCTGCTGCTCAATCAGGAATGTATCGTCGGAATCGGGAATATATATGTAGACGAGTCTCTCTTTTTGTCAGGCATTCATCCCGAGCGCGAAGCTTCGTCGCTTTCCCGCAAGGAGCTGCTGCTGCTGCATGAGGCCATCGTGCGGACGCTGCGGGATGCGGTCGAAGCAGGCGGTTCGTCGATCAAATCCTATGTGAACGGCCAAGGTGAAATCGGACTGTTCCAGCATCAATTGAACATTTACGGACGGCAGTCCGAACCTTGCAAGGCGTGCGGAAGCGAGATTTACAAAACGGTTGTCGGCGGCAGAGGGACGCATATTTGTCCGACATGCCAGCCCCTGAAGCAGAAGAGAGTCCCAAAGAAATCCGGTAAATAGGCACGAGTCGCCACCCCCTCCCATATGATAAGAAGAATGTAACCTGGGAAAGAAGTTAATCCTATGGAAAACTCTTAGGAGGGGTATTATGCTTCCTGTGATTTCTTTGCTTATTCTTGCTTTTGCGGTCAGCTTGGACGGTTTTGGCGTCGGTGCGATGTACGGTTTGCGTAAAATTCGGATTCCGCTTCTTTCCATCGGCATTATTTCGCTTTGGTCGGGCATTATTATTTTCAGCTCGATGCAAATCGGCGTGCTCCTGTCTTCGTTTTTGAGTCCGGAGGCAGCGAAGCGGATCGGCGCCGCCATCCTGATCGGTATCGGCATCTGGGCGTTTGCGCAGGTGCTGCAAAATAAGTCTCAGGAAGCGCAAGAGCCGGAGATTTCTTTGAGGCAGCTCCCGGCCGAACCGCAGGGCGGGGATACGCTGCAAAAGACAAAAGAGATTTTAAACCTCGAATTGAAACGGTTTGGACTTGTTATTCAAATTTTACGGACGCCTTCCATCGCGGATGTAGATAAATCGGGCAATATTTCCGCGTCCGAAGCGACGCTGCTCGGGCTGGCGCTATCGCTCGACGCATTCGGAGCAGGGATCGGGGCGGCTCTTATCGGGTTTGCGCCATTACTTACGGCGGCTGTCATCGCTTTGGCGAGCGGAATATTTATTGCGACCGGACTTCGCATCGGGTTTCGCTATGCGGAGATCAACTGGATGAGGAAGCTGTCGATTCTTCCGGCATGCGTGCTTGTATTGATGGGAATCATGAAAATGTTCTAATGGCAAGGAGTTTTTCGGATGAATATCGGGTTAACAGGAGGAATCGCTTGCGGCAAAAGTACGGTTAGCGCCATGCTCGTCCGCCGCGGCGCCATATTGATTGATGCGGACAAAATCGCCCGCGATGTTGTGGAGCCCGGCAGCCCGGTTCTTGCCAGGGTTGCGGAGCAGTTCGGACAAGCCGTTATTCAGCCGGACGGATCTTTGAACCGCAAAAAGCTGGGCGAGATCGTTTTCGCGGACAAAGATGCGCGCAAGCTGTTGGAGAGCTTGCTGCATCCCGCGATTCGCGCGCAGTTGCTCGAGCAAAGAGAGACGGCCGAACGGGAGCATCCGGACAAGCTGGTCGTTGTCGATGTGCCGCTGCTGTATGAATCCGGTTATGAACATATGTATCAAGAGATTATGGTCGTCTATGTGCCCCGCGAAGTGCAGCGGGAACGGCTGATCCGGCGCGACGGGCTCTCGGAAGCCGAGGCCGACAGGAGGCTTGATGCGCAGATGCCGATCGAAATCAAGCGCGAGCGCGCCGATATCCTCGTTGACAACAGCGGATCTTTGGAGGAAACGGAGCGGCAGATTCGCGAATTTTGGTTAAGAAAGGGGCTTACATGACATTTTTTCGGAAAAAGCGCGCTTTCGCTCTTCTGCTGATTTGTTTTGTTATGCTCCTCTTTATGAACAGTTCTTTTATCGGCCGCAAGCTGTACCCGATTTATTACGAGAAGGAAATTCGACAAAGCGCGGCGAATCATCATACAGATCCTTTTCTCATTGCGGCGATCATTCGGGTCGAGACGAACTACAAGCATCATCTGGAATCGAGCAAAGGGGCGATCGGCCTCATGCAGCTTATGCCGGACACGGCGGCTTGGATCGTCGAGTCCGCGAATATGGGCTCTTTTTCACAAGAAGATTTGCTGCAGGCGGACATTAACATCAATCTCGGAGCTTGGTACATCAGTTGGCTGATGAAGCATTATGACGGCAATTTGCCGTACGCCATAGCCGCATACAATGCAGGCCAGGGCAATGTCAACCAATGGAAAAGAAACGAGGTTTGGGACGGCACGGAAGCGAATATCAGCCGGATACCTTTTGGGGAAACGCGTCATTATGTGCAGCGGGTGCTGTATTACTATGAGAAGTACAAAAAACTTTACACCGAGCAGTGGATCGAAAATGCTTTATCCGCTTTAGCGGCGGGCAATCCGGGCTCTCTCGAAGATTTTTGATGAAAAAAGAAAGAAGCATTGAACCCGCTCCATCGAAGGAGCAATGATTCAATACTTCTCGCGGGACGTTAGCCTTTATTCAAGGGTTACTTGAATTGTCCGGCTAATTGCTGCTCTGCGATTTGTACCAGGCGACGAGTAATGTGACCCCCGATGGCACCAGTATCACGAGTCGCCATGTTGCCGTAGTAGCCATCTTGCGGGATGGCGATACCCAGCTCTTGAGCAACTTCGTATTTCAACTGATCCAGCGCGGCATTTGCTTGAGGAACGACTAGAACATTGCTGCTGCGAGATTGTCCTGCACCCATGTTGTTCACCTCCTTGTCGTTGGTAATCCTATTATGTGCGTTTCGCTCCTGTTCATGACAAGTAACATATGGTAATTGACGTTCAAAAGAAAGGAGAGTTAAGAGCCCAGTGAGATGCCCATTCTGTGACTACAACGGTACGAAAGTGCTCGACTCCAGATCCGCCAACGAAAATAAATCGATCCGCCGCCGCCGGGAATGCGAGAAATGCATGAGACGGTTTACGACGTTCGAAATGGTAGAGGAAACCCCGCTGATCGTCATCAAGAAGGACGGCAGCAGAGAAGAGTTTAGCCGGGAAAAAATGTTGAGAGGCCTGATCCGGGCCTGCGAGAAGAGACCTGTTTCCATGGAGAGGCTGGAAGTTATCGTCTCGGAAGTAGAGATGCAGCTTCGCAACACCGCGCATGCGGAAGTGGACAGCCGGGCCATCGGCGAACTTGTTATGGAGCAGCTGTACCCGGTCGACGAAGTGGCGTACATTCGGTTCGCTTCCGTCTATCGCCAGTTCAAAGATATCAATATGTTTTTAAAAGAATTGACAGAAATATTAGGCAAGCATGAAGGCGGATTTATTCCCAAAAAATAAGCAAAGCCGTCGCGGTTCTTCTTGACGAAGAGCTGACGACGGTTTTATTTTGTTTCCTTGATAAGAACGGAACTATTTGGAATTGGGCACGTACATATTGATGGGCTTTGCAAAATATTCAAATTTTGGGAGAGTGATGTTGTTGAATGCACGTCCAAAAATAAATGGGATGACCGGCAAGCTTGCCGTATTATCCGTTTTGAGCATGAGTCTGCTGCCGCTGCCGGCTTTTGCAGGCGAAAGCGTAACCGTCGAAGTGCAGGGCATGTCCGCCGCGGTTCCGATTGCCGATACCGTTCAGGTGCCGCCGGTCAAACAGGCGGAAGCCAAAATTACGCAGGAAGAAGCGGTAGCGAAAGTCAAGGCTTTATTTCC
Source organism: Paenibacillus sp. sgz302190 (assembly GCF_059820445.1). Lineage (NCBI taxonomy): Bacteria > Bacillati > Bacillota > Bacilli > Caryophanales > Paenibacillaceae > Paenibacillus > Paenibacillus sp. sgz302190. The sequence continues at coordinate 57,884 of NZ_JBZYAO010000024.1, read as the reverse complement.
CAGACTTAAGGATGCCCGGGCAGCCCAGGTGCAGTTGGGAGATACGAATACATATCCTCCTCAATATCAAAATGTCTGGACGATCAACTGGGAGTTCAGCACCGGTTCTAACAGCAGTTACGGTTTGACGAGCAAGGTTGATTCCATTACCGGCGAATTGCTGCAAACCAGCTTTTATTTCCAGGCCGCCGACGGCGAGGCGTACTATCCGCCGAAAAAGACCGAAGCGGAAGCCCTCGAATCGGCAAAAGATTTTATCCGCAAGGCAGCGCCTTCGATCGGGTCCGACAGCTTGAAGCTTGAACAACAGCCGAGAATAAGGGAAGATGCGCTTTTTGGTCCTGTTCAATATTATTTTACGTTCACTCCTTTCATAGACGGCCTCGCAAGCGGGGACAATATTTCCGTGACCGTAGACGGCAACGGGGAAGTTACGGGTTATTACCGAACCAAAGCGTCGGAACAATATCCGTCTTCGAAGCCGGCTGTCAGCCAGGATGAAGCGCTTAAAAAATACGAATCGAGCGTTCATTTGAATTTGCAGTATGTTCCGTTGTATAAACCATACGCCAGAGAAAAAAGCTGGTTTCTCGGCTGGGCTCCTTTGCGCGGCGATGTGAGCATCGATGCGCAAACCGGCAAACTGCTGGATGAAACGGGCAAAGACCTGAAATCGGACATTGAGCAGCTTTCTGATGTCGGCAAGACGGATCAAGTTTTTGTTCCGACAGGGGGGAAAGGAGACGGCCAACTGCTGACGGCCGAGCAGGCAGCCGGGCTCGCGGAGCGATTGGAAGCCATTCCGGCGGATCGGAAGCTGATCGGAAAGGAATTAAATGCCTATTGGGAAAATAACCGGCAGGTGTGGAACTTGAGCTGGTCCAATCAAACGCCTTCTTTTGGCGGGTATGAAAAGCAATCCACAGCCGTCGTTGATGCGAAAACGGGGCGAATTCTCGATTTTCAGGCAGACGGATTCGGGTATGGGTCCCCATTGGTGAATGAAGCGTCAAGAGAGGGGCAAAAGCAGGAAGCGATTGCGCAAAAGGCGGCGGACGGGAAGGCGCTGGCTCTCATTAATCAATTGTATCCGAATGCGGCCGAGGAACTCAAATTGATGTCGGCGGATTCCCCGGCCAATGGCGGGAACGGTTTGTTCGTGTACCGCTATCAGCGTATATTCAAGGGGCTTCCGGTCAGCGGCGATACGACTTCGATCACGTTGAACGCGCAAGGCGCACTGAAAAGCTATCACAGTACCCGCGAGGAAGATCTGGAAGCGAAAGTGTCCTCGCTGGAGGCGGCTACAACAAAAGAAGAAGCTTTCAAAATATTTATGAAAGGCACGGCTCCGGTGCTGCAATACCACAAGTTCGGCGGCTTTTATTCGGGAACTACAGGGTATGCGGAACCGGTGCTTAAGCTAGTTTATCAGCAAAACTACAAGGACAGCACGCAGGCCGGATTTATAATCGATGCCGTTACCGGCAAATGGCGGGAAACTTTCCAGCTATCCGGCGAAGGCGGCGGAAATGTGCCGGCGCTGCCTGCCGATATCGCAGGACATTGGGCGCAAAAAGATTTGGAGTCGCTTGTTCAGCACTCCATTTTGAAGGCCGATTCCGAAGGCAAGCTGCATCCGGATGAGGCCATTACGCTCGGCGATTGGCTGCAGATGACCGCGAAAGCGCTGAATCCGCATTATGAGGATTCGATTTATTACGCGAACAACGGCTCGCAGCCGCAGCTGCATTTTGAGGATGTGGACAAAGAAAATGCTTATTATGCGGCCGCCCAGTTTTATATTCAATCTCAGTGGCTCGATCCCCGCAAAACCCCGCGGCTGGAGCCGGGCAGCATGCTGACGAGGGAAAAGCTGGCCGCTCTGCTTGTCAAGTTCCTCAAATACGACAAGCTGGCCGCGCAGCTGCAAAACAATGCGAAGCTCGGCTATGAAGATGCCGACCTCATTGCGGAGAAGGGCGCCGTTGCTCTCGCCGCCCAACTCGGATTGCTGGACGGCATCGACGGCAAGTTCGATCCGCAGGGCACTGTGACGAAGGCGCAAGCGGCGACTGTGCTTATGAGAGTCGTATACTTGCAAGGAAAACTGGACCAGAGGATCGGTATACAATAATATGATCCAACTGCCTGAACATTTCAGCCGCACGATCATTGGCGTCCATAAGGAAAAAGGCGAACAGTGGCTGGACGATTTCAATGAACTGATCGCTTCCATTGAAGCCAAATGGTCGCTGCGGGTGCTTCCTTCCTATTCGCTCAGCTATAACTTCGTCGCTCCGGTCGTATATAGCGGAGGGGAAGAGGCCGTTTTGAAGCTTGGAGTCCCTTCCAAAGATACGGCTGCGGAAATTATGGCGCTCACGTGCTTGGAAGGCCGCGGAATGGTCAAACTCCTCCATGCCGATGCCGATATGGGATTGATTTTGTTGGAAAGGCTGAAGCCGGGGAACACGTTAAAATCCGTAGCGGATGACGAAACGGCGGTGCTGATTGCCGCATCGGTGATGAAAAAACTGCGGGCGGCCCCGCCGGCGGAGCCGGCTTTTCCGACTGTGGCGGGATGGTTTCAAGGCTTTGAGCGGCTGCGAAAGCATTTTAACGGCGGAACCGGGCCTTTCCCGAAGGCAATGATAGAGAAGGCGGAGCTGCTGCTTTCCCGGCTGCAGTCCGCTCCCGGCAAACAGTACCTGCTCCATGGCGACCTGCATCATGAGAATATACTATCCGCCGAACGCGAACCTTGGCTGGCCATTGACCCCAAGGGAGTGATTGGCGAACCTGAGTATGAAATAATCCCTTTTTTAATGAACCATGTGCCGCCGGAGCAAGCTTTACAAGCTACCGAACGCAGAATCGACCTGTTTGTTGAGCAATTGGATCTGAACAAGGAAAGGGTGCTTGTCTGGGCGTACTGTCACGCGCTCCTTGCCGCCTGGTGGCATATTGAAAGCGACAGCGGAGGGGAAGAGGCCTGTATTCGCCAAGCGGAACGATTCGATCTTTTATTAAGGAGCTGAGCCAATAAGGCTGAAGCAAAATGTGATTGTAACCAAATGCCCCGTTTAGTAGGGGAATGAGGAGTCGGCTGGTACCGGCTCCTTTTTGCATTGAACACCGCGGCCCGGCGTCATGAAAGAGGTATCGCGCAATTTTCTAACGCCAGCCGGATGTTTTTGCAAGACATGTTCTTTTGCCATCAAAAGACGGTGGTGCCGGCGTTGTGCAATGGCTCTTTCCTAATGAGCGCCTGTCCCGGCGCGGATTGTAGTGCTGCACGGCGGGTAGTTATTCGGCGGATTGGCAGGCTGGTCGGGGGTGAAAAACCTGCAAAAGTGCAGGTTTTTCCTGCGAAATTGGCTTGTTTTGGCGAAAAACCTGCAAAAGTACAGGGATTTTTGCTGAAAGTGAGTCTGCGTCCATGTATTCGGTGAAAAGCCTGCACTTTTGCAGGAATTGTTCGTGGCGAATGATCAAGGACGCAAATTCATGTATTTTTGCAGGTTTTTCATTGCCGGTCATCCATTTCCGGTGGATGTAGTCGTTAGTCACCCGCAGGGTGATTTTTTTGTTTGCATAATTTCGGGCTGTATGGAAAAAATGGAAATCATACTGATGCCGGAGGTACCGTTGATGAACAGCGATCCGCAAACAGAGAATGCGACAACCTTGTATACGGAACTAGAGCGGAATACGATGCATATACAACGGCAATTCGGGTACAGTGAGGACTTGATCATCAAAGAATTGACGTCTGCCGAAGGTTGGCGATTGGCGCTGCTGTTTATGGACGGATTGGTTGACAACCAGATTGTGAACCAGTCCATTATCGAACCGATTCTTTCCAAAGACCGGCGGACGGCCGATCCGGATTTGTACAATGAATGCGTCAACCCGCTGATCTTTTTGAAAGAAGCGGTGCTTACGGCGGGCGATGTTTGCTTGTTGGACGATGAGTCCAATCTCTACACCAGTCTGCTGTCGGGCGGGGCGATCCTCTTGACCGACGGTTTTGCGGAAGGGCTTCAAATCGGCGCTGCCGGCTGGGAAGGCCGCAATGTAAGCGAGCCTACCTCCCAAGGAGTCGTCAGAGGCCCGATGGAGGCTTTTACCGAAAATATCCGCAACAACACGGCGATGATTCGCCGCCGAATCAAAGACCCGCGGCTTTGGCATCACAATTTTCAAATCGGGACAGTAACCAAAACGAGCGTTGCGGTTATGTATATCAAACATATCGCCGACGACGCGGTCGTCAAGGAAGTTTTCAGCAGGCTGGACAAGATTAAGATCGACGGAGTTTTGGAAAGCGGGTATATCGAAGAATTTATTCAGGACAAAACTTATACTCCGTTTCCGACCGTTTACAACACCGAGCGTCCGGATACGATTGCGGCGGGGCTGTTGGAAGGAAGAATTGCGATTCTGGTCGACGGCACCCCTTTCGTGCTGCTCATTCCGGCTTTGTTCGTGCAATTTTTCCAGTCGGCCGAAGATTATTATCAGCGTTTCGACATCAGCAGCTTGCTGCGGGTCATCCGCTTTTTGTCTTTTTTTATAGCGCTGCTTGCTCCTTCGCTCTATATTGCGGTTACGACATTTCATCAGGAAATGCTTCCGACCAATTTGCTTATCAATTTATCCGCACAGCGGGAAGGCGTGCCGTTTCCGGCGTTTATCGAAGCGATGCTGATGGAAGTAACGTTCGAAATTTTGCGCGAAGCGGGGGTGCGCATCCCCAAAACGGTAGGACAGGCGGTTTCCATCGTAGGCACGCTGGTTATCGGCCAAGCTGCCGTCGAGGCCGGCATCGTCTCTGCCGCCATGGTCATAATTGTCGCTATCACGGCCATTTCCAGCTTCGTCCTGCCTTCCGTCAGCCTGACGATCGCCGTCCGAATGATTCGCTTTGTTTTGATGGGATTGGCCGCGTCGTTCGGCTTATTTGGCATTCTGATCGGACTTATTGCGCTCGTGCTTCATTTGACGACTCTGCGCTCGTTCGGCGTTCAGTACATGAGCTCCTTCGCTCCGTTTTCCCTGCATGAACAGAAGGATACGCTGTTCCGGGTGCCTTGGAGGCATATGATCAGAAGGCCTTTATCGATCTCCGGCCGGGATACGGTCCGCCAGGATAGCGACGACGAACTTAACAACTGAAGCGGGGAAAGCTGCTATGAAAAAAGCGGGTGCAACTTTTCTGATCCTGATCCTGCTCTTGACCGTGACAACGGGATGCTGGAACCGGCGCGAGTTGAACGAACTGGCGATCCAGATGGGGACGGCCATCGACAAGGTGGGAGATCAATACCAGATCTCCATTCAGGTCGTCATTCCCGGCGAAATGCTTGCCAGAACGGGAAGCGGCCGATCGACGGTTACGATGTACAAAGCGACGGCGCCGACAGTGTTCGAAGCCTTCCGCAAGCTGACCGAGACGAGTCCGCGCAAAATATACTCCGGCCACATACGGGTATTGATTTTGGGCGAGTCCGTGGCCCGGGAAGGCATCAGCAGCACGCTCGATCTGCTGTACCGCAATCCCGAAGCGAGAACCGACTTTTATATTATGGTCGCGCGCCAGGTTCCGGCTGAAGACGTGCTGAAAATTTTAACGCCTTTGGAAAAAATTCCGGCTCACAGTTTGTTTTACTCGCTGGATACGTCAGCCAAAGCCTGGTCGCCTACAACTACCGTGACGATGGATCAGCTCGTGGATCAGCTGGTTACCGAGGGACTGAATCCGGTATTGAGCGGGGTCCGGGTGCTCGGAAATCAAAAGGAAGGCGAGAAGAAGAAAAATACGGAGGAAATCGAGCCTTCCGCGATATTGCGCTACGCCGGGCTGGCGGTTTTTTATAAAGACCGTATGATCGGCTGGCTGAGCGAGGAAGAAGGCAGGGGCTATAACTATATTATGAACAACGTAACGAGTTCGGTAGGCAATCTGGAATGCCCGAACGGGGGCAAGCTGGTGCTTGAAACGGTAAGTTCCAAAACCGACATCAAGGGCAGTGTCGTGAGCGGCAAGCCTGTCATTACGATCAAGGTGCTCAATGTTTCCAGTATCGGCGAGGCGGAATGTCAAATCGATCTGACCGATCCGCAAACGATCAACGAGCTGCAGAAGGTTAACGAGCAGCATCTTACCGAGCTTATGCAAACGACAGTCGCCCATGTCCGGCAAAAATTCGATGTGGACATTTTCGGCTTCGGACATGCGATTTACAGGGCTGACCCGAAAGCGTGGGAACGGATGAAAGACGACTGGAACACCTATTTCGAAAACCTGGAAATCAAATACGATGTCGAAGTGATCATCCGCCGGATCGGCATTACCAACAATCCTGTCAAAAACGATCTTAAGGAGTAACAAGCATGCTCGGTATAGCGATCGTCATGATGGCGGCAGCCGCGGCGGCCTTTATCGAGCTGCCGGCTTTAATGCGAAAAGGCTGGTTAAAGGAAGCCGTTCTCTTTTCCATCATCCTGCTTGCAGGCGTATGGACCGGCATTGTCGCCGTCAAGCAAATTATGCTGCCAAGTCCCTTAAACTTCCTTCATACGATATACAAGCCGATCAACGATTGGTTGAGTCATTTTTTCGTTTCATAAGGGGGTTATATATTGCCGAAAAAAGAGCAAATCGGAACGAAACAATTGTCCGTTCTCGTTATTTTGTACGTTATCGGGGATATGCTGCTGTTTTTGCCGAGCAATGCGACCATTTACGCCAAGCAGGATGCCTGGATTTCCGCATTAATCAGCCTGCCTATCGGAGTTGCCGTGGCGTGGGGTATCTTTGCAGTCAGCCAAAGGTTCAGAGGCCTTACGATGGTGGAGTTCAACAGGCTTGTGCTGGGCAAATGGGCGGGAGGCGCGGTGACGCTCATCTACCTGATGTTTCTCTTGATGGCGCTGACCGTTCAGATTCGGGAAATCGGCGATTTTATTACCGCGCAAATGATGACGGAAACCCCGATGCGGGTCATCAATCTGCTGATGGTACTGATCGTTATTATGGCGGTTCGCGGCGGACTGGAGACGATAACGCGAACCTCCGAAGTCTTTTTTATCCTCTTTGCCGTTTTGTTCGTCGCTCTCATCGTTTTGCTGCTGCCCCAGTCGGATCCGAAAAAGCTGGAGCCTTTTTTTGGACAAGGTCCTTTCCGCATCACGCAAGGCGTTTTGTTTTTTGTATCGTTTCCGTTTTGCGAATTGGTTACGTTCTGGATGATATTCCCAAGCGTCAAACAGAGCAAGCATACTTTGCGGGATTATTTGCTCGGCGTCTTTTTGGCCGGTCTCGCCATTTTTTCCATTACGCTCGTCTCCCTGCTGGTGCTCGGCCACTACTTGCTGACGAATCAAGTTTATGCGACATATACGCTGGCCAAAAAAATCAATGCCGGACATTTTCTCGAAAGGGTGGAAGCGATTCTCGCCATTAACTGGATATTATCGACTTATTTCCGGTCAGTCGTGAACACATACGCTTTTACGGTCGGAGTTGCGCAGCTGTTCAATTTGCGGGATTTTCGGGTTTTAACGGTGCCGCTCGGTCTGTTTTTATTCGGCTTCGCCTTTATGATCACCCCGAATATCATCGCTTTCAACGCTGTCAATCCATACTGGGTGACTTGGGATTTTACTTTGTTTCCGGTAATTCCGGCGATCGTTCTTTTCGTGCATGCGATCAAGCAAAAATACCATAGACGGAATTGAAAAAATGGCATTTCCGGCACCCGAAGTGTGCGGCCCCGGTATTTTTGCTTGATTTTTCGCAAATCACCACGTTTCCAGCGTGTAGGCCATTTCCCAAAAAGCCAACTCATAGCGGCTGGAAATGACAAAATGCCGTTCCATCCGCACGCGCTCGCCTTCCGTAACCCGTTCTGCGATGGCGTCAAGACGGTCAATCTGTTCCTGCACAAGCGTGCGGAACCAGTCGCTGCCGTATGCGCCGACCCATTCCTCATAAATCGGATGACCCGGGGTGGCATCCTTAAACCGCTCCCCGATATCCTGGTACAGCCAGTAGCAGGGCAGAATGGCGGCCAAAATGTCCCCGAGATGCCCTTCGTACCCGGCGCGCAGCAGATGCGACGTGTAGGCGTAGGCGGTTGGCGCCGGCTCGAAGCGGGCTCTCTCGGCTTCCGTAATGTTAAGCAGGGCGCTGAATTTCTCATGCAGCCCGAGCTCCGCCCGATACGTCGATACCGCATGCTCGGCCATCCGCCCGCTCGTATACAGGTCGGCCGCTTTGGCCGCGCCGAGCGCCTGCACTTTGCCGAATTGCGACAAGTAATACGAGTCTTGGAGCACGTAATATTTGAAGCATTCCAGCGGAAGCGTTCCGTCTGCAAGCCGCGTCACAAAAGGGTGACGGAAGCTGGCTTCCCAGCTTTCGTCCGCCGCAAGGCGAATCCGTTCGGAAAATAATGTCATCGTCCGTACCTCCAGTTAAACAAGTTCAAAGCGCGCATATTTGTCCAGGTCTTCTGCGGAAACTTGCGCCAAGGCGTTCAGCAATTCGATCTGGAAGCTTCCCGGACCTTCGGAGCCTTTGTTTTTTACGGCGATTTCCGCAGCTACGCCGTAGGTGACGAGAGCTGCAGCCGAAGCTTTCACCGGATCGGCTTCAACGGCCAAAAAGGCGCCGATCACGGACGTCAGCAAGCAGCCTGTTCCGGTTACTCTTGTGAGAATCGCATCGCCATTGCGGCAGATGTACGTTGTTTGCCCGTCGGAGACGACGTCGTCTTTCCCGGTAACGGCAACCGTCGTGCCAAGCTGCTGCGCCGCGGCGACAGCCAGCTGCATCGCGTCGCCGCCGTTTTCTCCGGCATCGACGCCTTTGATTTGCGCGTCGCGGCCGATCACCTGCGCGACTTCCGCCGCATTGCCGCGCAGCACGGCGACATCGACCTCGGCCATGATCGCTCTGGCCGTAGCTGTGCGGTAAGCGGTAGCGCCGGCGCCGACCGGGTCAAAAGCGACCGGCACGCCGTGCGCATTGGCGGATTTGCCGGCGAGCTTCATCGCGCGCACTTCCGCAGCGTTTAAAGTGCCGATGTTGAGAACGAGGGCCCCGGCAATGCCGGCCATTTCGGCGACTTCCTCCTCGGCATAGGCCATGACCGGCGAAGCGCCCAAAGCGAGCAGCCCGTTGGCTGTGAAATTGGTGACGACAACATTCGTAATATTGTGAACGAGGGGTTTTGCCGCTCTCACCCGATCCAACATTGCGGCGATTTGCTGTACGTTCATGAAATGAAGCACTCCTTTGAGTATAAAATAAAAAACACTTTGCCTGTGTACAAACAGGCAAAGTGATCATACGACACTTTGAGCGGGTTCCTACGCTGGCATTATCCAACAGGTTCAACGGTCTACGGCAGATTAGCCGTACTCTCAGCCTGCATCGCGCAAGCTCCCGTTCTATTCGGTTGCTTTTAAGTGTAGTCCCCCGGGGGAAAAAATGCAACTTAAATTTGTCGAGCGTTCATATCGGCCCGAACCCCGGATTTCAGCTCAAAAAACTGCAGATCGCAGATCGCTCCGAGAAAGTCGCGACACTTTGTTAGGGCTAGGAGAACCGGTAGGGCCCTACATTGGGGTACAGCCGCTTGTACCTCTCCTTGCGAGGTCGTGGAACTGAACAAAAAGACCGACCGCCGTCATGCAGCGCAACCGCGCGCTGCGATGGACAGGAGACATCGTGGTAGGAAAAAAACTGCGAAAGTGCAGGTTTTACCTCTGAAATTGGCTTGTTTTGGCGAAAAGCCTGCAAAAGTGCAGGAATTTTCGCTGAAAGTGAACCTGAGCCCATGTCCCCGCTGAAAAGCCTGCACTTTTGCAGGAATTGTTCGTGGACAGCGATCCAGGACGCAAATTCATGTATTTTTGCAGGTTTTCTTCGTGCAGACAGGCAACGATTGTGGTTATCGCCTTTGACGCTTTTTCAACAGTAGAAGTTATTTTATATTCGTCAGTTTTCATGTGGGAATTCACAAAAATGCAGCGCTGTCGGACAGACTCCAAGCAGTGGTGATACAATAGTATACGGTGGAAAAATCTCGGACATACATGTTTTGCCGCACATGGCGGAGAAAAGAGAAAAACCGGTCCAGGAGGTCGTAGCAGATGAAAGAAAACTGGGAGCGTCTGGGAAATCGTGTGCTGCTGGATTTGCCGGAAGCAAGCAGACTGGTGTCGCCCGTATTCGGAGGGAAGCGGGTCGCCGCAGTGGAACGGCTCGGGGAAGGATACAGCAATTCCAACTACAAGCTAACGATCGATGGCGGCGCGGTTCGGCACTGCGTGCTTCGCGTGTACAGGGGCGATGCGGCCGTTGCGGACAAAGAGTTGGCTATCGCTCGTCTCGTTAAGGAGAGCGTGCCGGTGCCGGAAATTTTATTCGCCGATACGAGCTGTTCGGCGCTGGAGAAGCCATGGGCGCTGCTGGAATGGAAGGAAGGCTATTTGCTCAGGGATGCGATGCGCTCGGGCGCAAGCGGGCAAATTGCGGAGGCCGCCGCGTCGGCCGGGCAAGTTCTTGCGGGCATTCATGCCTTCACTTTTGCCGAGGCAGGCTTTTTCGGCGAAGATTTGAAAATCCGTCATTCGTTTCAAATGGATGCGGCCTCTTTTCTCGAATTTATCGAGCAAAGCCTTTTCGTCCAAGGGGCCGGCCGCTGGCTGGGGGAGGAGCTTACGGGCGCTTTGTGGGCGTTTTGCAGGCGCCATGCTCCCCTTTTGTCGGATGCGGAGGAAGAACCGGTGCTTGTCCATTCGGATTACAACGGCTTAAATGTGCTTGTCCGCGAAAATAGCGGTTCAATCGCCGTTTCAGCCGTATTGGACTGGGAGTTCGCCTTCTCCGGCAGCCGGCTCGCAGATATCGGCAACATGCTGCGTTATGAAGCGAACGATTCTCTTTTTGAAAAGCATTTTATTAACGCCTATCAAGCGGCCGGCGGCGTTGTGGGGCGCAGCTGGAAGCTGCGCTCCAAACTTGAGGACCTGATCGCCCTCTGCGATTTGCTGAACCGCTCAAGTGAGCTGACGCCTAACCGCAATCAGGATCTCAAGCGGTTGATTGCCGGCACGGTGCTTCAGGAGTGAATCAAATTGGCATAGCGCAAACCTTTGCGGATGCCGCCGTCGTCCACGGATGCCGTAACGTAATCGGCGTGCGGTAGCAGCTCTTTGTGCGAGTTGCCCATGGCGATGCCTAATCCGACGTACGCCAGCATCTCTTTATCGTTCAACCCGTCGCCGAAAGCGACCGCCTCGCGGGACTCGATGCCGAGCCGGTTCAACAGCGCTTCGATGCCCTTGGCCTTGGAGCCGCCGGCCGGCAGGACGTCCATCGCTTTTTCATGCCAGCGAATCAGCTTCAGATCGGGAAAATGTCCCTCGTAAAGATGCTCCTCATGAGCCTCGCAGTGCAGGAACACTTGGTAAATGTCTTCCTTTTGCCAATAATCGGGATCGTATCCCGGGAGGTCCACGCGCAGCGACAAGACGGATTCCTCGACATTCAGATGCGCCTTCGAATTGGAGTAAAACGCTTCGCTGCCCTCAAAAACGAGAGAATGGTTATGGCTGTCCGCATGCCGGACGAAAGCTTCCAGGCTGGAGCGCGGGATCGGATGCTTGTACAGCGGTTGCCCCTGAAAAACGACGTAGGCGCCGTTCAGGCTTACGTAGGAAGCGATTCCGAGCTGCTCGGCGAGCGGCTTGAAAAAGTAAGGGGCCCTCCCGGTGGCGATTACCGCTTCCACGCCGTTCTTCTGCAGTTCTTTGACAGCCTGGATCGTATCGGCGGGAACTTGCTTTGTCTCATCCACCAAGGTGCCGTCAATGTCGAAAAAAACGATTTTGTAACTCATCTTCTCTCTAACACTCCCATCTTTTTCTTTCAAATAGTGTCGCACAATTCGGAGCTGCTGTACAAGCACAATTTCCAAAAAGACCGGAGCTACTCGGAAACTTGAGCAGCGGGCGGGCGCGAGGAGAGCCTTTCCACAAAATGCGTGTCGACCTTCGTTTTCGTTTTGGCCTTTTGCCCCGATTCGATGGATTCGATCAGCAGATCGACGGCGAGGTACGCCATTGTTTCCTTGTCGACATGCACGGTCGTAAGCTCCGGGGAGACGATAAGGGATTCCGAAATATTGTCAAAACCGACCACCGACACGTCTTCCGGAATACGGTAGCCGAGCTCGGTGAGAGTTTTCATGGCGCTGATCGCAATATAATCGCATTCGCAAAAAATAGCCGAGGGGAGCTTGTGCCCGGCCTGCAGGAACGCTTCCAGCTGCGCTTTCAGCGATTCCTGAGAGGATAAAATCGTCGGCGCCACGGAGAACTTATGGCTCTCGGCTATTTCCACACCGTACTCGCGCAAAGCGGCGGAAAAACCCCGGTTTCTTTCCTCAAAATTATGAATCCGCACGTTGGATGCCATATATCCGATCTCTTGATGCCCGATTTTGCACAGATGGGCCCCTGCCTGATAAGCCCCCATAAAGTTATTGATTTCCACAAAATGAACCGGCAATGTCTCGAAGCAGGTGTCGAGCACGACCAGATGCGGATCGAGAATGCCCGCGATATCGGCGATCTGCCCGCGGTTCAGATTCGTCCCCAGCAAAACGACGCCGCCGCTGCGGCGCTCCTCCGCCACCGAGCGAATGTCGCGCTCGAAATATTCCATATCGATAGAGGAAAAGAGCAGGGAATATCCTTTGACCCGGCATCTTTCCTCGATAAAATGTATCAGTTCCCGAAAAAAGGGCTGTTGATAGTACTGTTCCAGCACGATGCCGGAGTTCGTAAATACGAGAAAAGTGAGCGAGGTTGCCGCGCTGTTGTCGATAGCGGGAGCTTTCGGTTTCGGGAGGTAACCGGCTTCTCTCGCGATATGCAGGATGCGTTCGCGGGTATCGGGGCCGATGCCGGGCTTGCCGCTGAAAGCCAGAGATACGGCCGATTTGGAAACGCCGGCCATCTTGGCGATATCTTCCATTTTCATCATTGCTTCTCCGTTCCTTGCGATATAAATTGTTGAGCAAGTTTAGTTTACAGTGTTTTGTTGGAAAGCACAAGGAAAACTAGTTCTTGTTTATTTTTAGTTTAGTTAAATTTAGTTAAATATCGGGTAAAATTGACTAAACTCGGGATTGACACTTGCGTTTATTGGGTGTTAGGATAAATTTGAAGGATGATTTAAGAAAACAGTTTAGTTCACTTTTGGGTTAATTTTTTATACGGTTTATTAGTTTGTTTTGCTAATTTGCGGAGACTGTTTAGTTGTTTAGCGAAACGGACTTTTCATTTCAAACGAGGGGAGATTGTTTTATGAAAAAATTCAAGTTGGGTTATGCGCCGACACGGCGATTCGTGTTCAGTGCGGAGGACGCTTTCAAGTACAAGGTGCTGATCAGGGAAAAAATCGAAAGCTTCGGAATGGATATCGACATCGTCGATTTGGAAGGCCTGAATTCCGAAGGTTTGCTGTATGACGACCATATCAACGCCGATCTTATTGCCGAGCGCTTCAGACAGGAAAACGTGGATGCGGTCTTTTTTCCGCATTGCAACTTCGGAACCGAAGACACCGTGGCGCGCGTGGGCAAAGCGCTGGGCAAGCCCGTACTGCTGTGGGGCCCGCGCGACGAGGCTCCGCTGGAGGACGGCATGCGGCTGCGCGATACGCAGTGCGGTCTATTCGCCACCGGCAAGGTGCTGCGCCGTTTTAACGTGCCGTTCACGTACGTGACGAACAGCCGCGTTAACGACCCGGTGTTCGAGCGGGGCTTCACGAACTTTATCGCCGCTGCGAATGTGGTGAAACAGTTCCGCAGCCTGCGTATTTTGCAGATCGGACCGCGCCCGGCTTCCTTCTGGACGATGATGTGCAATGAAGGCGAACTGCTGGAGCGCTTCGGCATCGAGATTCACCCGATTACACTGGTAGACATTCAACGCGCCTCGAAGCAGATCGAGAAGGGGAACAGCGCCGAACTTCAGGAAGCGGTTGCATATATCAAAGCGAAGCTCGATTATTCGGAAGTGACGGAAGACGACGTGAAGCGCATCGCTGCATTGAAGGTGGCGATGAGGCAGTACGCCCGGTCGACCGGAAGCACGGCTATCGCGATCCAGTGCTGGTCCTCCTTGCAGGATGCGATGGGCATCATGCCTTGTCTGGCCAACGCGATTTTGACGGACGAACAAATTCCGGTCACTTGTGAAACCGACATTCATGGAGCGATCACTTCCGTTATGGTGCAGGCCGCTACGATGAACCAGGCGCCGACTTTTTTCGCGGACCTGACCGTCCGTCATCCGGAGAATCCGAACGGCGAGCTGCTTTTCCACTGCGGCAACTTCCCGGTCTCGCTCTCGGTGGAGGAGAAACCGAAGCTGCGCAAGCACTTTTTGTTCGACGACCATTCGCCGGGCACGCACGAAGGCGAAATCAAGGGCGGCGACATGACATTGGCGCGTTTTGACGGCGACCACGGGGAATACCAGCTGTTCCTGGGCAAAGCCCGCGGCATTCAAGGCCCGTACACGCGCGGTTCCTACGTTTGGGTGGAAGTCAACGATTGGCCGCTGTGGGAAGAAAAGCTCGTTAAAGGCCCTTATGTACACCATTCCATAGGCATCCATGCGAACGCGATTCCGGCGCTCTATGAGGCCTGCCAATACATTCCAGGATTGACGCCTGACCCGGTTGATCCTACGGAGAAAGAGATTCAGGCGTGGCTGCGCGGCGCCGGATTGTAAAAGGGGAGGACTCTATGAATACAGCCCAATTGAAAGCAAAAGCGGCCCAAATCCGCATGGATTTGCTGAAAATGATTCACGGCGCCAAAACGGGCCATACCGGCGGATCGCTGAGCAATACGGATATTTTGACGGCATTGTACTATAACATTATGAATATTGATCCAAGCAACCCGAAAATGGACGGCCGCGACCGTTTTATCGCCAGCAAAGGCCATTCCGTCGAATCGCTTTGGTGCATACTTGCGGACCTCGGCTTTTTTCCTAAAGAAGAGCTGCAGACGTTCAGCCGCTTCGGCACGAGGCTGATCGGGCATCCGAACAATAAAGTGCCCGGCATCGAAATGAACACGGGTGCGCTGGGGCACGGGTTGGCGATCTCTGTCGGCATGGCGCTGGCGGCGAAGCGGGACGGCAAGTCTTACCGCGTGTTCTGCCTGATGGGCGACGGCGAGCAGGCGGAAGGTTCCGTCTGGGAAGCGGCGATGGCCGGCTCGCATTACAAGCTGGACAATTTGATCGGCATCGTGGACCGGAACCGTCTGCAAATCAGCGGCTCGACGGAAGAGGTCATGGGGCTCGATCCGCTTGAGGATAAGTGGACGTCCTTCGGCTGGAACGTCGTTTCTATCGACGGCAACGATATCGCCGCATTGGTCGACACTTTCCGGGCCGCGCCGTCGGTGGCGGGCAAGCCGACGCTGGTGATGGCCAATACCGTCAAAGGCAAAGGCGTGTCCTTCGCCGAAAATGTGCCGCATTGGCATCATCACGTGCCGAGCGATGCGGAGCTGGAGCAGGCTTTGGCCGAACTGTCCGCGGCGCTGGAGCAAACGAAGCAGGAAGAGGAGGCGCGATAACCGATGAATACGATCCCTAATCGTCAAGTCATATGCGATACACTGCTGGAACTTGCTCAAAATGACCGCGATATTATGGTACTTGCCAGCGATTCCCGCGGTTCGGCCGCGATGGCGCCGTTCGCCAAGGCGTTCCCGGAGCAGTTCGTGGAAGTCGGCATCGCGGAGCAAAACATCGTCGGCATTTCGGCAGGTCTGGCCCACAGCGGGAAAAAGCCTTTTGTCACATCGCCGGCTTGCTTTTTGAGCATGCGCAGTATCGAGCAAATCAAGGTGGACGTGGCGTATTCCGCAACGAACGTCAAACTGGTCGGCATCAGCGGCGGGGTCAGCTACGGCGCTCTCGGCATGTCGCACCATTCGGTGCAGGACGTTGCCGTAGCCCGCGCGATTCCCGGGCTGGCGGTCATTTTGCCGGCGGACCGGCACGAGACGAAGCGGATGACGGAAGCGCTGGTGAAGCATGAAGGCGGCGTATACGTGCGCATCGGCCGCAACCCTGTCGAGGACGTCTACGAATCGGACGACTACGAATTTGTGATCGGCAAAGCGGTGACGATGCGCGAAGGCTCGGACATTACGATTATCGCGGCGGGCGAAACGGTCCGGGTTGCGCTCGATGCGGAAGCCGCTCTGAAAGAAGCCGGGGTTTCGTGCAGAGTGATCAACATGCATACGATTAAACCGCTGGACGAAGAAGCGATCGTACGGGCCGCCCGCGAAACAGGGCACATCATTACGATCGAGGAGCACAGCGTGCTTGGCGGGCTCGGAGCGGCGGTAGCCGAAGTTGTCGTGCAGCATCAGCCTGTGCCGATGCGCATTATCGGCATTCCGGACGAACCGGCCATCGCCGGCAAAACGTCGGAAGTGTTCGCGTACTACGGAATCAGCAAGGACAATATCAAGCGGGTAGCGCTTGAGCTGCTCGGCAAGTAGGAGCTGCGCCTATGAAGAAGGAATATATATTAACGGTAGATCAGAGCACATCGGGAACAAAAGCGCTTATCGTAGACCGTTCGGGCGCGATTGTCGGGCGCAGCGCGGCCGAGCACAGCCAGTCGTATCCACGTCCCGGCTGGGTGGAGCATGATCCGCTGGAAATTTATGATAATGTGAAAAAGACCGCCCGGCAGGCCCTGGATGCGGCGGGCATCGCTCCCGGCGATCTCGCCGGGCTGACGGTGACGAATCAGCGCGAAACGGCGGTACTGTGGGACCGAACGACTGGGCTGCCCGTTTACCCGGCGATCGTATGGCAGTGCCAGCGGACGGCCGACGTATGCGCCGCGTATAAAGCCGCAGGCCACGAGGACGCGGTCCGGTCCAGAACGGGGCTGATGCTGGACCCCTATTTTTCGGCCGCCAAATGGGGCTGGATGCTGGATCATGCGCCGGGCGCGCGCGAGAAGCTGGCAGAGGGGAAGCTGCTGGCCGGCACGATCGACAGCTGGCTGCTCTGGAAGCTGACAGGGGCCCGGACGCATGCCACCGACTACACGAATGCCAGCCGAACGTCGCTTTTCAACATCCATACGCTGCAGTGGGATGAGGACATGTGCCGCTTGTTCGGCGTCCCTTCCGGCCTGCTGCCTGAAGTGAAGTCGTCGGACGAAGTGTTCGGTTACACGGAAGATGCGGAGCTGTTCGCGGAGCGGGTTCCGATCTCAGGCATTATCGGCGATTCCCAGGCAGCCTTATACGGCAACCAATGCTTTCATCCCGGCATGGCCAAAGCGACTTACGGCACAGGCACATCCGTATTGATGAATGTCGGCGGCAAGCACGAATCCTGCGGGAACGGCCTTGTTACGGCGATTGCCTGGGGAATGGGCGGCAAAGTTACGTACGCCCTCGAAGCGGTCATCCGGACTTCCGGCGACAGCATCAAGTGGGTGAGGGACAATCTCGGCCTGTTTGGCTCTTTCGCCGAAATGGACCGGCTGCTGGAACAAGCGCCGGATAATGAAGGTGTCTATTTGGTTCCGGCGTTCGTCGGGCTCGGGGCGCCTTACTGGGACCCTTATGCGAGAGCGGCCATTACAGGAATGAACCGGGGGACGACCAAAGCGCACGTGATCCGCGCGGCGTTGGAAAGTATCGCCTACCAGGTGCGCGACGCGGTGGAGTTAATGCAAGCCGAATCCGGTATCCGGCTCGGGGAGCTGCGGACCGACGGCGGGGCGTCGGATAACGGGGTTTTGATGCAGTTTCAAGCGGACATGTTGAACCGCACGGTCGTGAAATCGGACGTTGCCGAACTGTCGGCGATGGGCTCCGCCTATATGGGCGGCCTTGGACTCGGTTTTTGGACTTCCGCCGATGAGATTGCCTCGCGGCAAAAATCGTACCGCAAGTACGAGCCTTTCATGGAAGCGGAAAAACGGGAACAGTATTATAACGGATGGAAACGCGCCGTCGCTTCCGTCGTATCGGATCATCAAACCGTATAATGGTCAGCCATGGCGTGGCGGACCTATTCGAAGGAGGAATTTCCTTTGTCTTTCAATGAACATTCGAAAATAGGCGAAATCTGGGCCAATCAGGCGGGGCGGGCCGTCCTGCTGAAATACGTTCCTTCGCTTGCGGATTCGCCTTACCTTTCCTTTATGAAAATGAGAACGGTGCCGCAATTCGCCGCCTCCAACGAGTCCTGGACGTGGACGAAGGAGCAGTTGGACGCTCTTCTCGCGGAACTTGCCGGCGTAGCGCCGGAATACGAAGCGGAAGAAGAAGCGGTACCGTCCGCAGCGTACGAAGCCGAGACGGTGGCCGTCGGGTCGGCGTCCGTTCAAGCTGCGGAACAGGCGGAGAAGTGGGGCGTGTTCGAGCTTGCGCTCCATGGCCCAAGCCACGGCAACCCGTTCACGGATGTGGAGCTGAGCGCCGAATTCAGCTTCGCGGGCCGGACTTTGCGCTCGCTCGGATTTTATGACGGCGAAGGCGTGTACCGGGTTCGCTTCATGCCGGATGCGGAAGGCGTCTGGACGTACCGCACGAAGAGCACGGCCCGTTCGCTCGACGGCATCGCAGGGCAGTTTGTTTGCACAGCCCCTTCGGCCGGCAACCATGGCCCGGTTCGGGTGCGCAATACGTTCCACTTCGCTTACGAAGACGGGACTCCGTACATTCCGGTCGGCACGACCTGCTACGTATGGTCCCATCAAGGCGACGAGTTGGAGGAGCTGACGCTGGAAACGTTGAAAGCGTCCCCTTTTAACAAAATGCGCATGTGCGTTTTTCCGAAATCGTACCAGTTCAATGCCAACGAACCGCTCTACTACCCGTATGAAGGCTCGCTGGCGGAAGGCTGGGATTTCACCCGGTTCAACCCTGCGTTCTTCCGGCATTTGGAGCGGCGAATCGGCGAATTGGGCCAGCTTGGCGTCGAAGCGGATCTTATTTTGTTCCATGCTTATGACCGGTGGGGTTTCTCGGAAATGAAAAAGTCGGCCGACGACCGCTATTTACGCTATATCACCGCCCGTTTGTCGGCTTATCGGCATGTCTGGTGGTCGCTGGCCAACGAGTACGATTTGATGTGGGCGAAGCAGCCGGAGGATTGGGAACGGTTTGCCAAAATTGTTACCGAAAACGACCCGCATTCCCACCTGATTTCGGTTCATAACTGCTTCAATTTCTACGACTACGGCCGTCCGTGGGTTACGCACTGCAGCATTCAGCGGGTTGACGTGTACAAAACGGCGGAAAATACGAACGAATGGCGCGATGCCTGGAACAAGCCGGTCGTTATCGACGAATGCGCTTACGAAGGGGATATCGATCTGGGCTGGGGCAACATCACGGGCGAGGAGATGACCCGCCGCTTCTGGGAAGGCGCCGTCCGCGGCGGCTACGTCGGACATGGCGAAACTTATATCCATCCCGAAGATATTTTGTGGTGGTCGAAAGGCGGCAAGCTGCACGGAACGAGCCCGCAGCGGATCGCATTTTTGCGGACGATCATGGAAGAAGGTCCGGCGAACGGGCTCGAACCGTTGAAATCCGAGTGGGATGTCCCGTGCGCTGGTGTCAAGGACGAGTATTATTTGTATTATTACGGCTTTAACCAGCCGAAGTTCAGAACTTATAACATGAAGCCCGGCATTCGCTACAGGGTCGATGTGATCGATACGTGGAATATGACGATCAAAACGCTGGATGGGGCTTACGAAGGAGCGTTCCGGATCGACCTGCCAGGCAACCAGTACATGGCCGTGCGGCTGACCCGGGTTTGATAAGGCTCGCAAGGGGCTGCTCGGGCAAAGCAGCAAGCCCACGAGTTGGGGAGCAGGGCAGCCGAGCGGAGCGGCCGGGCAACCGCACCTCGGGCTGAGGGGATAGGCGACTGAGCAGAGCGGCCGGACAACCGCACCTTGGGCTGAGGGGATAGGCGACTGAGCAGAGCGGCCGGGCAACCGCACCTCGGGCTAAGGGGCTAGACGGCCGAGTAGAGCGGCCGGGCAACCGCACCCCAGGCTGAGGGGCTAGGCGGCCGAGTAGAGCAGCCAGGCAACCGCACCTCGGGCTGGGGGGCTGAGTAGAGCGACCCCGAGCCTCAGTCTGGGGAAACTAGGCAGCCGGGCACAGTGGCCGTGCTCCAGAGCCCCGGACTGGCGGGGCTAGGCAGCCGAGCAGAGCGGCAGAGCCTCCGTACCCCCCGAGCTGGGGGGAGTTAGGCAACCGAAAGGGTACGCCAAGGGCGCCCAAAACTCCGAAAAACGGTGCTGCTGGTCATGAGCCGGTCGGGAAGCGAAAAAGCCTGCAAAAATGCAGGCTTTTATGCCGGTAAGTGCCTAATTGGCGAAAAAGCCTGCGATTGTGCAGGAATTTCCGTCCGTAATGGGGCTGAGCCCTGTGTATCGGTGAAAAAGCCTGTACATTTGCAGGAATTTCCGAGCAGAGCGCATCAAAGGTGAAAATACCTGTATTTTTGCAGGCTTTTTGTACCTTAGCGCTTCAGTGACGCCAAAGCGAGCAGCTTTTAGGGCGGTGTCCGCCCGATTCCGGGGTTTCCGCCGAACCAGGTGATGGAAACGTCCGGGCACCCCGCCCTTTTTCGCAAGTCGGACTGTTCAGTTTAGACGCCTGTGCCGTTTCGGCGAATGGGCTTGCCACTGAACTCGGCCGCGAAATCTATCCATCACATTGCTTGCCTCACATAGTACACTCAAATTATCTGTAATGCAAAAAAAGGAATTCAAGGTCAAGTATACTTGGTTCCTTTTTTTGATCCGTTCGGTTCTTCAACCTTAAATCTGGTCGATCCACTGCGGCATTCATTTTGATTTCCAGAACTTTAACGCTGCTTGGTATCTCATTTTTTCGTTAGTCTCTTCCAATTCCAAAAGATTGCCGGTTTGCGCATCAACCCAGAATTTGAATTTAGTTGGTCCCCTTCTAAAACGGCCGATTACCCGGCGGTTTTAAGAGTACGGAAAAGCAAAGATTCCCCGCTTTGCTGTAAGCTATTGGCTGTTTTTGCTGATCCAGAACGTAATGTTGTCGCCTTTGTAAGCTTTGGTTCCTGCCGGCGGGTCCTGTTTGAAGACGGAACCGTCGGCTTTGTCGTTGGCTTCCAGGTAAAATTCGTAGTGCAGGCCGGATGTCAATGCCTGACTTTCGGCATCCGCCTGCGTCATTCCTACCAGATTCGGTATGAGCACTTCCTCGGTTTGTCCCGTTCCGTCGCTGCGGTTGCCTGTTCCTGCGGTCGTCTGCTTTTGTCCGAGTTCCGGCGTATGGGCCGGGGAAGGGGACGCAGTCGGTTTGGCCGAAGCGCTTGGCGGCACGGTTACGTGCTCTTTCGATTTGGCGGATGGCCACAGTGCCCAGACGACGACCACAGCCGCCAAAAAGGCGACCGCTCCGAGGCTTAGACCGAGCCTTTTGCTGCCCGGACGGGCGGGCTCTTCATCCGTTTCGTCGTCATCCACAGGCACGGCTTCCCGAACGGGAGGAGCTTTTATTTCCTCGTTGTCGGGTTTATTTGCGTTTGCGGCCGGCAGGCCGCGAAGTTCGAAAACAAGCGACGATAAAGACGCCTGCCCCTGGGAAACGCGCTTGATCAGTTTTACCAAAGCGTCTTTTTGCTCCGGCGTCGCCATGGGGATGCGGGTTCGTTCAAGGTGCGTGTGCAGCGCTTCGAACGGGCCGGGTATTTCCGCAGAGCCTGACAACAGCCGGGTAAACAAGCGGCACAGACCGATTGCTCCTTGCGTTTGCGGTTCCCCTTCTTCCCAATAATTAATCACGGAGAGCCGTCCGTCCTCGCTCAGCCACAAATTGTCGGCGCCGATAGAAAAACCTGTAATCTGCTCTTCCATAGCATCCAGCATCGAGACGCCGAGGTCGGCAACGAGGTTGACAGCTTCCGGAAATGTCCAGCGCTTTTTGTCAAGTTCCTCGCGCAGCAGTCTGCCCGGTCTGAATTGAAGCACGATCAGCACCGAACTTTCCGCAAAAAAAGTATCAAGTATATGGTGAAATCCATCATGATTGAAGGAAGCGGTTTTTCTGAATTTTTGGATATAAGCTTCGGCCGACTGTGTGCTCCCGTATTCGGCGGTAAATAATATAACCGGCCTGCGCAGGGACACGTCTTCTCCGTAGTGCAGGTTTCCTCTATGCAATGAGAGTAATTGCGAATGAGGAACATATCTTTGTTCTATGGATTTATTCAATTTACAATCCATCCTCTCTTGACAGGGTAGTGAGTTCGGGAAACTCATAAAGTATAGAATTCGAAGCCCGCAGTGATTTTGAGTTCAATATGACCTATCATCTAGTATATATGTAAAATGAGAGGAAACCCAGCGTATTCGGTCAGAACAATTTGTAAATTTTGAGACTATTGAAAAACCGCACACTGGAAGCAGCCTGTCTGCTTCGCATCGCGCGCGGGCACCACCTGCAAACGTACGGTTTTTATGCGACCTGGTCCGCCCACAGCGAAAAATTTCCTGCAAATGTGCAGTTTTTTGCACCTCGCTACCGCCTGCAGCGAAGAATTCCTGCAAATCTGCAGCAATTTCCGCCCAAACTCCAGCCCAGCTCCTTAACGGTCGAAAATTCCTACACAATCGCAGGTTTTTCCTCCAAACGAGCCGCTTTCAGCGAAAAAGCCTGCACTTTTGCAGGTTTTGGTGCTGTACGGCGGGCCGTCCATACCTTTTCGCATAAAAAAAGAGCCGTTCGGCTCAGATGTGTTTTAGAACTTGATCGTTGAGAAAGGAATCCATAAGCTGACGGCGAGCAGCAGCCATTGAAATACCGTTTCGCTCATCGAGCCTGTGTCCACCGCAAGAAATTTGGGCAGAACGCGAATTTTCCACTTCAACGGCCAAAGCAGCTGCACGCCCTTCTCGTTAAGCAGATCGATAAGCGGATGCGAAGCATAAGCCGTAACGAACACCCAGAAGTACAAAGCGGGCAATGCGGAAGTAAATCCGGCCAATGCGAGGGTAAAAAGGATGGAGTGCGTAACGGTTCTGTGACGTACTTTAAGAATTTGAAGCAGCGCCGACAGTGGAAACAGCACCTTGGCCATCGTCGAACCCGGCTTGTCCACATCGGCCAAAGTGCCGGCCAAACAACCGAGCAGGAGCGCGCCGGCAGCCTCCCAGGACAAAAAAGGCACGTCTTGATGAATGATTACGATTTCGGCGGCTACGAGTCCCGCCACGCTGTGCGTTTTCTGTAAAATAAAAAAGACCTCCTTAAACGGTACCTCTATGCGTAATTCGAGAACAGTATAGTCTTCGAGAGGTACTTACGATAATAGTACGTATGTTTGCCTCTCGAAGCAAGCAGCAATATGGTACGCAGCCCAAATCCGGCGGGATACGATGAAAAAAAGCTTAGTCCCATTCCTGCACAGGGCAGTAAAAGGGGCTAAGCTTTTTGACGGAGCGCCTCGAACGGGCGCCGGTTTTAATTGAAAACATAGCGAATGAACCGCGCCGTCTTTTTACCTCCCGGTATTCTTATGAGCAGGACAGATCTGCGGCGGCTTTGTTTTTGCGGTCTTTCCATGAATTGCCCAAGCGTCATGGACTCATGAATCATGCTGATCACCTCGTGATTAGTTATTTAAAAGCGTATGCTACGGGCGTTTCGTCCTATGATCGATAACGAAATTTTCTATAAATCCAGCATTTATTACATCATTTATCCGCATTTACAACGAATTTCTCTTTATTTATTGTGATATAAATCAATTTATTATATATTTAATACATATCAAATATCGTTTGTGCGCACTTTTTTAGAGCGAGGGAGGAAAGCGTATGTCTGACAATTCTTATGTGCATTTGGCAGCCATTCACAGGTATGATCTTGGTGTCGTTATTTGTAAAAACTGCAATAGAATCATTACTTCGGTTCCGACTAGCGGTGTCGCCAAGATTTACGGCCTGTGCAATACGGCGGAATGCCGGCAAAGCGATAATGAGCGGTTTGACACGACGGGCAGATAGGCTACAATAAGGATGAGAACGAAGATTTGGGGAGGGAAACATTATAGAGCTTACATCCCGCCAAATGGAAATCATCGAATTGGTCAAACAGCATGCCCCGATTACCGGAGAGCGCATTGCCGAGATGCTCGGAATCAGCCGTCCTACGATTCGGTCCGATCTGGCTTTGCTTGTTATGCTCGGGTATATCGATGCCAAGCCCAAGGTCGGTTATTTTCTTGGAAAGGAAGCGATCCAGGAAGAATCACGGTACAAAAAATTAGACGGGATGAAAGTCAAAGAAGTTATGGGAATTCCTGTCGTTTTGCGTGAAACGGCAACTGTCAGCGATGCTGTGGTTTCCCTTTTCCTGGAAAATGTCGGGACCCTGATCATCGTAAATGCCAGCGGCTCGCTGGTCGGCATCGTCTCGCGGAAAGATCTGTTGAAGGTTACGCTGGGCAATGCTTCGGCCACGTCGATGCCGATTAGTCTGGTGATGACAAGGAACCCGAATATTGTAAAAGTCGGCCCGGAGGACGATGTGCTTGATGCGGCCCGGAAAATGATCGCTCATCAAGTCGATAGTCTTCCGGTCGTTAAGGTGGGGGCCGAGCAGGAGCAGGACGAGGTGGTCGGAAGAATTACGAAGACGACCATGACCAAATTGCTGCTGGAAGCGGCACAAGGGGAGTAAATAGGAGGAATTTGCGGGTGGAGGATAAAGTCCAAACGATTTTCGTTTGTTCGGATTCGGTGGGGGAAACGGCAAATACGGTCGTTCAGGCGACAATTCGTCAATTTAACGCCAGCCGCGTCAACATAAGACGCTTCGGGTCCGTACGAACAGAAGAAGAAATTCGCAGCATGATGGAAGAAGTCTCGCGTCTCGGAGGATTTGTTGTCTACACGCTCGTTCTTCCGGAATTAAGAGAGATGATGCGCCAAGAATCGATTCGCTTGAACGTGAGCGCGATCGATATCTTGGGTCCTGTCATGCAAGCTTTCATAGACACTTTCAAAGATTCGCCCAAAAGGAAAGCGGGCCTCCTGCATCAGATGGACGAAGATTACTATAAACGGGTCGAAGCCATCGAGTTCGCCGTCAAATATGACGACGGCAAAGATACGAGCGCTTTCAAACATGCGCATATCGTACTTCTTGGCGTGTCCAGAACGTCGAAGACGCCGCTCAGCATCTATTTGGCGCACAAGGGCTATAAAGTGGCCAACTATCCGCTGGTGCCGGAAGTGAAGCCGCCTGCAACGTTATTTTCCTTGAACAAGAGCAAGCTGATCGGGCTGACGATGAATGCGGAGCAGTTGATCAAGATTCGCGCCGAGCGCCTGAGAGCGGTCGGGCTTCCTTTTGGCGCCAAATATGCTTCTTTGGAAAGGGTGGCGGAGGAGATCGAATTCGCCCTGGATTTGTACAAACAGCTCGGCTGCAGCGTAATCGATGTGACGGAAAAAGCGATCGAGGAGACGGCCGGCATTATTTTGGATACGATGTAGCTCATTTGCCGGGGGGATCGTAAGGGAATGCGATGGTGAATTTCGTGCCCGACTTCACTTTGCTTGCAACCGATATCGTGCCCCCGAGGGAATGAATCACTTGGTACGAGTAGGTAAGTCCAAGTCCCGTTCCGTTGGATTTCGTCGAAAAATAAATCGAGCCCAAGCGGTTCATTTGCTCTTCATTCATGCCGATTCCATTATCCGTAATGGAAAATACGGCATTTTTTTCTGCGGGCACAAGTCTGAGCACGACTTTGCCGTCCGGCACCTGCGAACACGCCTCGATGGCATTTTTGATAAAATGGGCAAGCGCCTGCTTCAGTTCATCCGTATGGGCCCATATGTTCACCTGGATTTCGGGGGCGGGGGCATGAATTTCAAGCTTTACGCCGTACGTACCCGCAAGCGGGCGCATCGCTTCCGCAATAAGGGGCAGCTGTCCGGAAAAGTTAAAAAGCTCCAGGTGATTTGCAGGAGGCTTGGAGACGGTGAGATACTCGGACAGGATGGATTCGGTTCGCTGTATTTCCTCCAGACTGATCTGGATATATTGCTCGATCTTTTTGTAGTTGGCGGGGTTTTTTTGAATCAATTTCAGGAAGCCCTGCACGGCCGTAAGCGGGTTGCGCACTTCATGAGCGAGAGAAGCCGCCACGTGGTTCATCGTATCCATTTTTTCGTGCAGCCTGTGCCGGATGAACATATCCTTTTCCGCAACGGATTTGCCGAACAAAGACATCAGCAGCCAAATGCCGAGCGAATTTTGCAAGGGAATGATGAAAATATGACAACCCAAATGCCGGATTATAGAGTGCGGGAAATATGCGTACGTGAGCGCAAGCGGAATCATCGAGAAAACGAGCCCGGCTCCAAAAATGACCAGCGGTTTGCGGGAAGTGGTTTTGAAAAATTTGTAAAATAGAATCGATAAAACAAAAATAACCGCCAATATGATCATAGCGATCCACTTGCCATCGCCGCCCACATAGAACCGGTAAACGGCAAATTCAACGAGCAGGATCAGACCTGTCCGGATGCCGCCGTAATAAAGGCCGAAAAGCAAAATGACATAGCGGATATCGAAAAAAATCCCGTCTACTACTCTGGAAGCGAAAATCATCGATAGGAGCAAACAGACCGTGCTTGTCAGGAGAATGAAAGAACGGCTGTAATTTCTGTTTTTGTCCCGGTAGTAAATATTAAATGCGACGAAAGGAATAAGAGCAAAAAAGAGCTGAAGAATAATTTCTTTAAAAAGATTCATGTCGTCATCCCCAGTATCGACTAACTGCGCACGATTCAGTTTTCCATTTCGACGTATCCTTTCCGAATCCCTCCAATTCAAGTTCTCCCCGACAAACGGCGGGAGATGCCCCGACTCCTATGTTTTGAACCTTTATTCGCGGAAAAGATCCTTTTATAATCAGGAATAGGGATATCCTCGGAAAAGGGGCTGCATGCGGCATGAAGAGATGGAACGATTACATGCTCAAAACCAAAATGTTTGCTACGTTTTCGGCCGTCTCTTTGTTTATTGTCGTTTTGACCTGCCTTATTTTTTATTATAAAAATGTAAGCGATATCAAAACGCAGACGCTTTCGCTTTCGAACACGATAACGAGGCAGTTCAGCCGCACGGTCGAGCTGTACATTCAAGACATTGAGAAGCTCTCGGCATCGATATTCGGAGATCCGATCGTTCAACGGAACTTGCTGGACCATTACGAAACCGCGAATTCGGTCGAGCAGAACAGAATCGAATTGGCGATCAACAACCAGCTCAGCACGTACTTGAGCGCGCGGCCTTATATGCAGAGCATTTTCATCTTCACGACCGACAACAGCGTCTACTACGTGTCCAAGGGGAAAAGCCTGAAAGCGAACAGCAGCCTCGGCGGCGAATCCTTGTATTTGCAAAACGAATCGTGGTACGAAATGAACGACTACACGTATAAAAACAAGTTCTTTTTGCTGCCTACCGCAAAAGAAGTTTCGGTCGCGGACGAAGGGGATAACGTCATCTCCTTTGTGCGCAACATCAACCGAATTCCGAACCGGGAAATTATCGGGTTCATGAAAATCAATATCAACGCCGAAGTGTTCAAAAATATGCTGGTCCAACCGGATAGCAACGATATCGAAAACCATATGCGCGTATTAATTATTACGGATGACGGCCATGTCGTCTACGACAACCGGAACGAATTGACCGGCTCGCCCGACATTCGGCTGGAACCATCGATTTTTAGGCGGAACGGCCGCTCCGGGGACGTCGATTGGAACGGGCGGCCGTACGTGTACACGTTCGAAAAATCGGACTATACGAATTGGAATACGATTATTCTCATTCCGAACGATTATTTGCTGTCCAAACAAAAGCGGTCGCAATATATCGTGTTTGTCGTCGGCCTTCTGGCGACACTGCTCATCGCCGTCGTCTCCTACATGCTGTCCCATCATATCACCCTCCCTCTGCGTCATATGATGAAGAAGATGAACCGGGTGGAACTGGGCGATTTCAGTCAGCGCATGGAGTTCGCCGGAAATAACGAAATCGGCCGCTTGAGCCGCATTTACAACAACATGCTGGACAGCATATCCCGCTTGATCAGCGAAGTCTACGAATCGAAACTGGCGGAGAAGAACGCCCAGCTGTCGGCTTTGCAGGCGCAAATCAATCCGCATTTTTTGTACAATACGCTCAACATTATGAAATCGATCAGCCGGATCAGGGGAATCGAGGAGGTCGCCGAAATGTCCGAATCGCTGGCCGAGCTGTTTCAATACAGCATGAGAAACTTGCAGCATCCGGTGCCGCTACGGGAGGAATTGGAGCATATTAAAAATTTTATGAACATCCAGCAGCACCGCTTCGGCGGCAGGTTCGAGCTGCACATCGGCATTCCGGACGAACTGCTGCAAGCTTCCGTGTTGAAGCTGACCGTTCAGCCCTTGATTGAAAACGCGGTCATTCACGGGCTCGGCAAAATGAAGTCGGGCGGCCGCATCGAACTGCGCGCCTGCCAAAGGGAAGGTCTCCTGATCATCGAGGTCAGCGATAACGGCAAGGGCATCGAGGGCAGGAAGCTGCTGGAACTGCAAAGCCTGCTCGGCGAATCCAACCGGATCAAGGAGCTTTACAATGAAACGGAAGGGATCGGGCTGCTCAACATCCGCCAGCGCATGCAGCTGTTTTATGGCGGGAACTATCGGATAGGGCTTTGCAGCCGTCCGGGTGCGGGAACAACTTTGAAATTGGAATTTCCGTTCATCGTACACGGGCGGACGTGACGGACGCGAAAAAGGGGAAGGGAATGGCGGCAGATGAACATTTACCTGGTTGAGGATGAAAGATGGGCGTTGGCGGAACTGGTCGAGCTGTTCAAAGCGTATGAACCGCAGCATCGCATATTCGCTTTTGAGAATGGCGAAGACGCTTTGGCGGCCGCGAGTCATACAAGCCCGCATTTGGTGCTGACGGACATCAATATGCCCGGTATGGACGGCCTGGAATTGATCGCCCGCCTGAACCTTGCGGAGCATCCGGTCAAAGGCATTATTTTGAGCGTGCACGATCAGTTTGCGTATGCACAGAAGGGGATGCAGCTCGGGGCGGCCGATTATTTGCTGAAGCCCGTCAAAAAAGATGTTTTATACAAAACGATCGACAGGGCGATTCAAGCCATCGAAAGCGATGAGAGGCAAAAGGCGGAACGCATCAACTGGTCCGTCGTGCAGATGCTGCTCGCTTCCTCTTTTCCGGAAAACGAGCTTTCCGCCGCTTTGGACCGCCGGCCCTGGTGCCTGGCGCTGCTTTTGCTGGAGAACCGGGCGTCGGCAAGAGGCTGGAAGGAGACAAGCGTCAGCAGCGGCGACATCAAACGGCCGTTCCTGGACGGTACCTTTCAGGAGCAAAGCATCCACTGCATCGATATCGACTCGCAGCGCAAAGCCGTCCTGATCCCGGCTCACGCCGGTTCCCATGCAGGGAGTATCATTGCGAGCCTCGTCTCGCTGCATCATGAGCTGCAGCAGACCGGCAACCGCGTCCATCTCAGCTACGTGTTCAAAAGTGAAAAGGAGCCCCTTCACAAATGCTTCGCTTTTGTAAACAAACAGTTGGAAGAGCATATGAAGCTTGGCGTTTCTTCGTTTATTTCCCCCGGGACGCAAGCCGCGGAAGCCGATTTGGGCGGAGTGTGGGACAAGGTTAGAGTACTGCAAAGCTGCCTGCTGCAAGGCGGTATCGTGAAAGCCAAACAAAACGTTTATAAAATCGTAGGCGAGCTGCAGCAGAAGGACATCACCATGAAACAGCTGCTGCTGTTCGTAGGCGACATGCTGTACTCTTTGACCTACAATCTGCAATCCGCGGCGGGAGCCGATATAAAGTCCGGTCATTGGCAGGAGGATATGAAAATTTTTGAGCAAATAACGACTCACCGCGAATTGTCGGACTGGCTGGAAGACCGAATCGTCAGCTTGTTTTGCAAGCACGAGCCGAAGGAATTAAAGCCGAAAAGTCTCGCTCCCGTCTTGATGAATTGGATTCACAACAATTATCAGCGCGATATTTGCTTGCAGCAGTTCGCCGCCGAGCACCATGTCAGCCTGAGCTATTTGTCCAGACTGTTCAAATCCCAGACGGGCTGCACGTTCTCCGAATATTTGATCCGCTACCGCATCGGCAAAGCGCAGACGCTGCTGACGGAAGGGGTTGACCGGCTCGCCGATGTCAGCAGCCTTGTCGGCTACGAAGACACGAAACATTTTAGCCAGCTGTTTAAAAAAATAGTCGGCGAAACTCCCGCAGCTTACGGAAAACGCAAACAAGCCCCTTTTTCATAAATAACCCGTAAGCGCCCTGCGTCAGAGGCGATAACCACAATCTGCCTGGCTGCACGAAGAAAACCTGCAAAAATACATGAATTTGCGTTCTTGATCGCTGGCCACGAACAATTCCTGCAATTGTGCAGGTTTTTCCCTACCACGATGCCTCCTGCCCAATATGTTCAGTTCTGCAACCTCACAAGGAGAGGTAGCGCCCGGAAAAAGCGGCTGTCCCTCAAATTAGGGTTCCCTGTTTCCCGTAGCCCTAACCGAGTGTCGCGGAAAACTTGCCCTTTAGTACAACGCGGCTGTCGATTTATGCCGACAGCCGCGTCTCTTTTGCATATTCAACTACCTAGTCCCGTTAGTTGAAGTTATAAGGTTGGCCTTTTCTTACTTCATTATGCATGACTAGTTGACAATTGACTTAGAGTCACTTATAATTGACTCAAAATCAATTATTCGTATGGAGGTTTTGTTTATGAGTCAAAAAGTTGTTTTGATTACAGGTGCATCTTCCGGCATAGGTAAAGAAGCAGCCATCGAGCTGAAGAATAAGGGTTTTACTGTTTATGCAGCCGCCCGGCGCATAGATAAAATGCAAGATCTTGCGGCAAAAGGGATTCATCCAATTTCTTTGGATGTAACCAATGACGCATCCATGGTTCAATGCGTTAATGAGATTCTAAAAAAAGAAGGCAGAATTGACGTCCTGATCAATAATGCAGGATATGGTTCGTATGGAGCAATAGAAGACGTTCCAATGGAGGAAGCCCGGCGTCAAGTAGAAGTGAATGTATTCGGACTTGCGAGAATGATCCAGCTTGTGGTGCCGAGTATGAGAAAAAATAAATTCGGTAAAGTTGTTAATGTTTCTTCAATGGGAGGTAAAATTTGGACGAATTTCGGTGGCTGGTATCATGCGACAAAGTTTGCGGTGGAAGGTCTTTCAGATTGCCTTCGCTTGGAGTTGGCACCGTTTGGCATTGATGTCATCGTGGTGGAACCAGGCGGAATCAAAACGGACTGGGGTATTATTGCCGCTGAGAATCTAAAAAAAGTATCTGCCAAGGGGCCGTATGCCCAGGCCGCCAGTAAAGCAGCCGATGGCATGATCAAAAATTATACGGGCAATCAATTGTCAAAGCCTGAACTAATTGCACGCACCATTGGAAGAGCTGTAACAGTTAAAAGGCCGAAAACACGATATCTTGTCGGTTTTATGGCAAAGCCTATGGTGTTCATAAAAAATGTTTTTGGAGACCGCGCTTACGACAGAATTATCAGAATGTTCGGTTAATAGAGGTGGAGATGATGCACTCACGATAAACATCGTGGCTCTAGAGTTCAATTTTGACTCCAAATCGATAATGGAATAAAATTAATCGAAATGGAGTGATGAGGTTATGGCAAAACGTGCAATGACTCCTGAAGCAAAGGCTTTAAAAGCTCAGGCTATTCTTGATAAAGCGTCTGAAATGTTTCTTTCATCCGAATACGAAAAAATTAAAATGTCCGATATTGCCAAGCAGATGGGCATGTCTAATGGCATTCTGTTTGTGTATTTTAAAACTAAAGAGGCTTTGTTCTTTAGCCTGCTTTGTCGGGAGTATGAGAAAAGAGTTGCATGTCTGACCGAAATGGCGAAAGAAACGCCAATCAGGAATTTCAATGATTTCCAAAATCTTGTCATGAATGAGCTTACAGAACTGGTTGACGATAATCCCCTGTATATAAAACTGGAATCCATGCGTACGGCTGTATTTGAAAAAAATGTAGACGCGGAAACAATGTTAATCCAGAAACTGAATTTATATAAGTTAATGACGGATTTGGTGTTCATAATTTGTGAAAATAATGCATTAACTCAAGAGGATGTAATGGAAATTCTTCAAATGGAGGCATCGATTATTACCGGATGCAAACTATCTGCCACCTTGCCTGCGGAGGTTATTGACATTATCGAAAAGAACGGACTGCATGGACTCAAACGTGACTTTAAGCAAGATGTTATTGCAACAATGAATCATTATCTAGAAGGTTATAGTAAAAATCGAAGGTATTAAACATAATTACTTTGAAATCCACGCTGCTGCGTGGTTTTTTTGCATATCTTAATCTTCTTTTCAGATAAAGCTTTACAAGCGTTTTTGCTAGTTGAAATAGTTAGTAATTTCAATATTATCCTTTAGTGTCATGGACTTGGAATCATACAGTTTCAATTTTTCTAATAATTTCGGTTTAATTCGTCTTTCGAAATTATCATTCCAGATAAACATGTTTCTAAATATTTTAAAGGATGGTCTATAGTTTGATTTTTCGATTCTGAGTAACTGCAATATAAATCTTCTGACTATTCGATAATTTCGTTTGGAATAGCCGGTATCTAAAAAAATGATCAAGTCAGCATTATTAAAACTCGGGAACACCCATTCGTTGTAATGAGCACCCTCAATAATCCAAGCATCGGACTGAATACATGTACTCAATATGTGATCCCGTTCTTCGACAGTTCTTTTAATGTCGCTTGGTTTGCTGCGCTTCCATACAACATTATCCAATTCGTAATGTGGAATTTTCAATTTCAAAGATAGGGTTCTAGCTAAAGTTGTTTTACCGCTGCCAACGGAACCTATAATATGAATTTTTCTCGGAGCATCCATGTTCAATTCGATCATCAACTTTCCACATATAAGTTTTTAGAACATAATTCCTCACACCCTTTTCCATATCCTGCAATAGCATTAATCTGCCAGTTTGTTGAGCGAAGTCTGACGGCAACGCAAATCGGCGATGGATTGGCTCCACCCCCGTGCTATCGTCATCCGAGGCTTTCTTTTTTTAAATAGAGCATTTTAAAATTTTCAGGATAATAACCCGAAAAATCAATAAAATTAATCATGAAATTAAAATAATTGATTTTATTCGTTTACATATTGAATATTTTGATTTATAATTTAAAAAAAGAAAGGAGTAGAGTATGAAATATCCCATCATCACACAGTGTCCTGTATGCGACCATCCGCTGCACGCCGTCAAGCTGGAATGCGGACATTGCCGGACGACGATTGAGAACACGTTTGAATTATCAAAGCTGGCTCTACTCTCGCCCGAACAGCTCCATTTTGTGATCACCTTTCTAGTGAACAGGGGCAACATAAAGGAAGTGGAGAAAGAGCTCGGCATATCTTACCCGACGGTGCGCGGCAAGCTCAATGATATCATTACGGCCCTCGGATACGATACGCGGAAGAAGCCGGAAGTCGATGAGAAGAAGGTCATTTCCATGCTGGAGAATGGCGAAATCACCGCGGATGAAGCGGTCAAAATGTTGAAGGATGAATAAGGAGGAAGAAACGATGAAAGAAGAAATCAGCAAAGTGCTGTCCATGATGCAGGAAGGCAAAATTGATTCAGACAAGGCTTCGGAGTTGATTGCTGCGCTAAAGGAGAAGCAAACGGCTCATACATCGCAAGCCGTGCAGGTGCTGGGGAAACCCGACTATTCGAAGAAACTGTCATCGGCATCCGGCGGTTATTTAGACAAAACGTTGAAAATACGGGTAACATCCCAAGAAAACGATAATGTCAACATCAATTTGCCGATTAAACTGGTGAAGGCTGTTCTCGGAGCGGGGCACAGCATCGCGTCCAATATTCCGCAGGCTGCGAAATATGTAAAGGATATCGATATCGACCTGCTGATCGATGCAATCGAGAACGAGCTTGACGGGCAAATCGTTGACGTCCGCTCCGGTGAAAAGGATACCGTCACCGTAGTGATTGAGTGATGGGTCATGATGATTGTGAAGGTTAAGAGCAAGGAGCACGCTTTTACGATTCCGGTCCCTTATGCCGTATTGCGCATGGGGAGTGGTATCCTGACTTCCAATTTAGTCCAGCGCAAAATGAAGGATTGGCTGAACAAGCACGGCGGACATGAGGGTGGGTACTCGAGCCGGATGCATGATTTCGATTCGGACAGCATCCGGTTCGGGATTGAACTGGTGCTGTCGCTTCTCGAAAACCGAAACACGAAGCAAGCGATCAGGCAGCTCATCAAGGAGTTGCAACGTTGCAAAGGGACGGTTCTGGTCGATGTCCAGGCTCAGGACGGCACGGAAGTGTTGATTAAATTGTAGGCGAAGCTTTCATTTACGATTTCTCTGGTGCCGACTTTACTGGTGCGGTAATCAAAATCGTGCCTCCATGACCACAGAAGCGACATTTTCCGTCGTAAAATCAACGCGCAGACGTAGATGGATCGCCGGATCTGTCCCCTTTTCGTTCAACAAAGACCAAGCGGTCCATAACAGGGATGAAGAAAGCGAGCTGAACGCTCTAGTCATTTCAACCGATCCAAAATAATGGAGACGGCACCCTCGATTCTTTCCCGCTTGGATTTTGCCCGCACCATGACGTTGATTCCATGAAAGGAGACGGTGAGAAAACGTGCAAGTTCCAGGGACTCTGTTTCGGTTTGGATAGAGCCATTGCTTTTTCCTCTTTCGATCGCATGGAAAAAAGCAAGCTCGACATCATCAAAGTCGCTTTCGACCAGCTTCTGGATCATCTTGTCATGCGGAGCCAATTCGATCGC
The DNA here is from genome assembly GCF_059820445.1 of Paenibacillus sp. sgz302190. Lineage (NCBI taxonomy): Bacteria > Bacillati > Bacillota > Bacilli > Caryophanales > Paenibacillaceae > Paenibacillus > Paenibacillus sp. sgz302190. The sequence goes on along the minus strand of NZ_JBZYAO010000024.1, from coordinate 22,797 downwards.
ACCATTGGACGTCATGCAGCCCAATGGACTGCCGGTACCGTCAAAGAGCGCATGTAATGCAGATTCAATCCCCCGGTAAACGTTCGCGTCGCTCAAATGATCCATTAACCCCTTCATACGTTTGGTCCGGTAGATCTGGAATGCTCGAATAAATAGATCGTGCTTGCTGCCGAACGTTTCGTATAAACTGCTTTTACTGAGCCCCGTCGCTTGTAACAAATCGCTTAGAGACGATGCTTCATATCCTTTGGCCCAAAATAGAGCCATTGCTTTTTTTAAAACTTCGTTTTCATCGAAATTGCGCGGCCGTACCATATGTGTACCCCCTCCCGAACATATTATATACATGCCGGACCAGTAAGTACAGAACATGTAGTTGTTTCAATAATACTGCTCTACAGCGGAGCGCTGCCTTCAAAAATGCCTTGAAGAGGCTTCTCCGGCATCATTCCGGATAGCCTCTCCTTCGCATCGATTCGCCAATGCCTTAACCTTCCGTACCCTCTTCATCCACCACTTGGAACCAGCCAGGTATACTCATGATCCTGCCCCATATTCCGTCGGGAATCGCAAGTTTCTCCTGCGCGGAACGCGAAAGCGTCGTTTTGATTTCCTCCTCCCGTCCGTTTTGGACCAGGGCTACCCATTCCGGATTAATAATCATGGCATGGCCAAGCGAGATCAATGGAACGCCCGTGCTCAGAGCTTCTACGACATCATCGGGGGTCCACAGTCCTCCGACACCGATAACGGGGACGCGGTCGCCGACGAGTTCCTGCACCATCACGATTCGCGGCTTTGCGATCTTGTCGTCCGTTCTCGGACTCTGCCAGAAGTGTTCCACGGAAAGATGGATGTAATCCAGGTTTTGTTCCGCCAGCACGTCGACAAAATGAAGCGTATCGGCCATGGTGATTCCCGGCGTTTCTTTTTCCTCCGGCGAAATGCGGTACCCGACTGCAAATGGCGACGTTGCATGCGCCGCAACGGTTTTTTGGACGCGTTTCACGACTGCGAGCGGGAAGGCCATCCGCTTTTCCAACGTTCCGCCCCACTTGTCTTCCCTTCGGTTCGCATGCGGGGAAAAGAACTGATGGATCAGCAACCCGTTGGCACCGTGAATTTCAACCCCGTCAAAGCCGGCTTCGATTGCCCTGCGGGTCGCCTGCGCGAACTCTTCGATCGCCGTTTCGATTTCCGCTTCCGTCATCGCCTTGGGGACGGCCGCTCCTTCACGCTCTGCCGCGATCGTACTGGGGCTCAGCGCATGACCGCTTGGAACCATCGCCGGATTGCTCAGCCGACCGCCATGATAAAGTTGCACAATCGCTTTGGCCCCGTTTTCCTGAATGACAGCCGCCAGCTTTTTCAATCCGGGCAGCAGCTCGTCGTGATCGATGCCGAATCCATGTTGGATGAACTTTCCGTTTTGCGACACGAGCGCGCTAGCTGTAATGATAGTGCCAGCTCCTTGAGCGCGAGCCCGATAATAAGCCAGTTCCGCATCCGTTACTTCTCCGTTTGGACTGGATGCCCCAATGCCCATCGGCGCCATCATCACCCGATTGTTTAACCTTACGCCCGAAGGCAGACGAAACGATGCAAATAGAGGCTCGTATTGAGCATTCATGTTCCATTCCTCTTTCCCGTGTATGTTTTTATTGCGGACCTAATGGTCCATAATAAACAAAAAAAGTAAGAAGCTTGTCCGTGTATTTTAGTTATGGACGCATCGGTCCATAATGAAGAAAACACATCGTCTTCATCGAAGTTCCGCGGGCGGGCCATACGGATGTCACCTCCTGGTCCTAGTATACCCATTCTGAACCGATAAGTCCATAACCTAAATCGGTACGGATTCTTGTCGGGCTTATAATACTTGATTAGCTCTTTGTTTGCCTGGCCGTTTGGCGTCCGCATGAACACAAATGCCGTTTTAACGTCTTAAAGCCCAACGATCTGATCCAGCCACTAAAGTTGCTCGTCGAAGTCCAAAAAGAAAATACGCCCCCCTAAAAAAGACAAGGACACAGGTAGTGCTGCATAGAGGCGTGAATTAGACTTAGAGTTATGGAAACGCATACATGAGCTGCCCGGGAAAACGGGTAAAAGTACAGGCATGCGGTGTCCACGCGAGAACAAAGGGGAGGATGTTATGGGAATGAGTCCAAAAAGAAGCAAGACGAGTCAACTCGCTGCTTGCGCGCTGCTGTCGCTGGCCATGCTGGCGGGATGCGGTGGCGGTGCGGCGCCTGCATCAAGCGGCGGTTCCGCTGCGCCGGGCGCAGCCCCAACCACCGGGAGCGGCTCGAAAGAAACGCCGCCCGCAGGCAAGACGACCATCAAAATGATGGTCAGCAACACGGGCACGACGCTTGAAACGCTCAAAGCCGTAGCTGCCGAAGCCGAGAAAAAGCTGAACATCGCTATCGACTGGGATATTAAACCGGGCGGCACCGAAGGCGACAACCTCGTCAAGACGCGCCTTGCGACCGGCGACATGTCCGACCTGCTTTCGTACAATTCGGGCTCGCTGCTGCAAGCGATTAACCCGGAGAAAAATTTCGTGGATTTGACGAATGAGCCCTACATGGTGAACGTCATGGATTCTTTTAAATCGACGGTGAGCGCGAACGGCAAAGTTTTCGGGGTTCCCGTCGGGTCGTCCGCGGTCGGCGCCATGCTTTACAACAAAAAAGTGTACGCCGATCTCGGCTTGTCAGTCCCCAAAACGTGGGAGCAATTCATGGCCAACAACGAAAAAATTAAAGCGGCAGGCAAAACGGCGGTCATTTCCACCTTCAAAGATACGTGGACTTCGCAGCTGTTCGTGCTGGGCGATTTTTACAACGTCCAGACGGCGGTTCCAAACTTTGCGGCGGACTATACGGGCAACAAGGTCAAATACGCCACGACGCCTGCGGCTCTCCGGGGCTTTGAAAAAATCGAGGACGTCTACAAAAAAGGCTACATGAATAAAGATTTTCTCGCCACTACGTACGATACCGGCCTGAAAATGCTGGCCGAAGGCACAGGTGCGCATTATCCGATGCTTTCTTACGGCGTCGAGGCCATCAGCAAATCGTATCCCGATAAAGTTAACGACATCGGCATATTTCCGATTCCGAGCGACAGCGCCGACATCAACGGTTTGACGGTATGGATGCCCGGAGCTCTTTATATCAACAAGGAAAGCAAAAAGCTGGATGCGGCGAAAAAATGGATAGCCTGGTTCGCATCCGCGGAAGGCCAGGCCGTATATTCGGCGGCGGCGAAAGCTACCGGCCCCTATGTGATCAAAGGCGTGGAACTGCCCAAAGACTCGTTCCAGGCGATCAAGGACTTGCAGCCGCTGTTTGATTCGGGGAAAACGGCTCCGGCGCTGGAGTTCCTGTCTCCGGTCAAAGGGCCCAGCCTGGAAAATATAACCGTCTCGGTGGGCAGCGGCATCAGCACGGCGAAGAAAGGCGCGGAGGACTACGATAAAGACGTGCAGAAGCAGGCGCAGCAGTTGAAGCTTCCGGGGTGGTAAAGAAGAAGGGGAGAATCCGATGACGAGATCATACGCGAAGATGTACTCGTTCGCTTTTTTATTGCCGGCCGGCATTATTTACTTCGTGCTGTATTTGCTGCCTACGGTCTTGTCGTTCTTTTTCAGCATGACAAGATGGACGCTGACGGATTGGGAATTTATCGGACTCGATAATTATGTCTCCTTTTTTTCGGAGACGTCGCTCAGCATCGGTTTTAGAAACACACTCGTTTACGCGGTAGCGACCTGCGGGCTGAAAGTGCTGCTCGGCTTGCTGCTCGGCGCTTTTCTAACATCGCGGATATTGTTTAAAAGCTACCTGCGGTCGGTCGTTTTTTTTCCGACTTTGCTCAGTACGATTGCGGTCGGGATCGCTTTTTCCACGATGATGCATCCTTCGCAGGGGGTGATCAACACGGCTCTCGCCGGATTCGGCATTACCGGTCCGGATTGGCTCGGGGACACCAGGCTTGCCCTTTTGTCGGTGGCAGCCGTCGATGTCTGGAAAGGCGTCGGCATCGCGACCGTAATTTATATCGCAGGCATTATGGCGATCCCCCAGGAGTACTATGAAGCGCTGAAAATCGATGGCGGCAGCGCCAAGTCCGCCTTTTGGCACATCACCCTGCCGTTAAGCCGGCCGGCGATGAATTCGGTCATCATCCTGGCGTTTATCGGCGGCCTGCGCTCCTTCGATTTGGTCTGGGCGATGACGAAGGGAGGGCCGGGCTTCACGACGGACCTGATCGCTTCGATCATTTACAAGCAGTATCAGGCCGGCTTTTACGGCCTTGCCACGGCGGGCAATGTCATCCTGTTCATCGGCGTATCGGCGCTTGCGTTTCCGCTGTACAGGTTATTGACCAAAAGCGAGGTGGACTTATGACCGCAAGCATGAGACGGATTGCGATCGGGCTCACGGCGCTATTGCTGACGACACTGATTTTTTGGATACCGTTCTACTTCGTCATTATCACATCGTTGAAAACCAGGGCCGAAGCTGCGGAAATGTCCATGGTCTGGCCGACATCGTTTCATTTCCTGGCCAATTACAAGGAGGTGCTGACGGCCTCGGACAACATGCTGCTCCGGGCGTTTTACAACAGCACGCTCCTTACCGTTTTGTCCATCCTCGTGCTGGTTGTCGTCAGCGCCATGGCCGGGTTCGTTTTGCAGCGCCGAGAGGGAAGCAAAGCTTCGCCGGCGATCAATTTCGTAATTCTTGCGGGCCTGATGATCCCGCCGGCGATCGTGCCGACGATCTGGGTGCTGAACACGATCGGCATGTTCAAAACGCTGGCCGGCATTACGCTGGTCGAAGTGGCGCTGCACTTCCCGTTTGCCGCGGTCCTGTACAAAGCTTTTACAGCGACGCTTCCGCGGGAAATCGACGAGAGCGCTTTTATGGACGGGTGCGGGGGGACCCGGTTGTTTTTCAACATTATTTTTCCGCTGTTGAAGCCGGTCACCTCGACGATCGTCGTCCTTACTTCCATCGGCGTTTTCAACGACTTTGTCAATCCGATGTATTTTTTCCCCGGGTCGGAAAATGCGACGGTGCAGCTGACGCTTTACAATTTTACGAGCATGTACAACACCGACTGGCTTTGCTGTTTGCCGATATTGTGCTGATTTCGCTGCCTCCGCTCATCTTGTTTCTGTTCTTCAACAAACGGATTGTGGCGGGCATGACGGCCGGGGCGGTGAAGGGCTGACACGGGGGAGCGGGGCCGGCATGCTGCGTTGGAATGCCGCTCGCGCATGCGCAGGGACGGGGCTGCCAGGGGAACGGCCGCTATGACGTGGCCGGCGTCATCGCGAATGGTGGCAGCCATCGAAAAGGCTGCCGCCGGAAGCGGGGCAGGACCGCCCTCGCCACCGCCCCGTGCGCAGTGGGCCGCGTGGTGAAAAGCGCCACCGCCCCGTGCGCAGTGGGCTGCGTGAAGTAATGCGCCACTGCCCATGTACCGCGGGCTGCGTGAGGCGATTGGGTGATACGCGCCACGTCCCCCGCAAGCGCTATGCTACCGCAAGTGGCTGAAAGCACATTGCTTCCGCAAACCGCCAAAAGTGCCACGTATCCACAAAACTCGCTCGCTAGAGGCACACATTTACTTGGCAGGCGAAGAAAACCTGCAAAAATGCAGTTTTTTGCTCGTAGATACGCTTGTGGCGAAAAATTCCTGCAAATGTGCAGGCTTTTCAGCTCATATGCTGGCTTAGGCCCGTTTTAACCGGAAATTCCTGCACATTTGCAGGTTTTTCCCAAAAACGGGCCGCTGCCGTGGAAAAAGCCTGCACTTTCGCAGGCTTTTCGGGTTGCCAAGCCGTTTCAACGATGGCCATGCCATCTTTTTGGCGGCTAAACGAAACATGTTTGCGAACGCAGCTCCCAGCGCACGGTGTGGTGTCGCATGAGGGTGTTCAACCACATACAATCCCTTCCAGCCGCCTAAATAGAATGGCGTGATTCTTGCTCGGGCACACTGGAAAGCGCAGCTTTTTCAACGGAAACCGCCTGTTTGGGAGGAGCAGCTTGCTATAGTGTGGGAGTATCTTCGGGGCTTGAGCCAAACCCCCCTGGATTTGCAGCAATTGGTTGCTATTGCGCGGCATATCCCGCCCCACGCCCTTCGGCGACTTCCCGTTTTTCCAGCAAACTGGCTGCTATCGTACGGTACTTTCCCGCCCCACAACCCTGCCGCGTTGAGCCTAACACCCCGGATTTGCAGTTAGCCCTCGTTATTTTCATTTTGTAGAGCGACGTACATGGCGTCGCAAGAGTTTCAGCAGGTTTATTTGCGCATGTCCGCCTGCCACGCGATTCGCCTGCGATTCTGCGGGCGGGAGCGCAGCCCCCATCTCAAGAGGCACAGTTATTTTGTGCGTCTTTTTTCTCTTATCTTTATATAATACACACTATATAAACGAAATTTCACAAAAATTTCAAACAAAACCTGTATTAATGACGACTTTTTCGAAAATATATTGCATCATAAATAAAATAAATATATATTAAATACATACTAAATAATCAATTAGGAGGCACGAAAATGCGCGTTGGCATTAGCGGTACAGGCAGGATTGGAAGATTGTGCATACGCAAAGCTTTCTCGCAGACGAATCCCGACTGCAAAATAGCCGTGATTAATTCAACCAGCCCTCTGCATGTGCTGGCTCATCTTTTGAAGTACGATTCCATACATGGTTACTGGGATGCGCATATCGAAGCCGACGGAGGGGATCTGCTTATTAACGGCCGGCGGGTGGCGGTTGTCTCGGAGAGAACGCCGGATCTGCTGCCCTGGGAGGAGTATGGGGTCCACCTCGTGATCGACTCCACCGGAAAGTTCAATCAGCGCCAGCAGGCGGAGCGCCATTTGTATGCCGGAGCCCGCAAAGTACTGGTTACGGCGCCGGGCGGGAGCATGGATTTGACGGTAGTCATGGGGGTGAATGAAGATCGGTACGATCCGAAGAAGCACCGCGTTCTTTCTACGGCATCCTGCACGACAAACTGCATCGCGCCGGTTTTGCGCATTCTCGACGATGCCTTCGGCGTCAAGCAGGGTTGGATGACGACGGTGCACGCGTATACGAACGACCAGCAGCTGCTGGATAACCCGCACAACGATTTGCGCCGCGCCAGAGCGTGCACGAATTCGATTATCCCTACCTCGACGGGCGTAGGCAAAGCGCTCACGGATGTGCTGCCGCATCTCGCGCCGCACATTCAGGGCATCTCCGTACGCGTGCCGACGCAGGATGTGTCGCTGCTGGATTTGCAGGTTCAACTGCATCGAACGGTGCAATCCGCGGAAGTCAAAAGAGCGTTTCAACAAGCGGTTGAAGGCGAAATCGGAACTTACGTAGCTTACAACGAGCTTCCGTTGGTGTCGGCGGATTATATCGGCAACGACAAGTCGGCCGTCATTGACGGACTCAGCCTCATGGTACGGGACGATCAGGTCAAGCTGCTCGCCTGGTACGACAACGAATGGGCTTACGCCTGCCGTGTCATCGATTTTGTATCTTATATGGCCCGTGCCGAAAATCAATCGAAAGGGAGCGATGCGGAATGTCTGGTGTCAACGGTCAAAAGATAGCGGAAACCCGGCAGCAGGATCTCGGAGTTGTGATTTGCAAAGTTTGCGGCAATATGATGTATACCCTTCCTACGAACGGGGTCAAAACATTTTACGGAATTTGCCGCAGCGACGCATGCATGGATAAATCGAAGGGGGAACAAAACGATGGCAGCCAAACAGGTTTTACCTTTTCATGAGGGAAACGCACAAATGAAAGCTCTGCTCGGAGGCAAAGGCGCCAATCTGGCGGAAATGACCCGCGCCGGGCTCCCGGTGCCCCCGGGTTTTACGATCACGACGGAGGCTTGCCTCACTTTTTTCAAAATCGGCAACCGCATTTCGGATGAGCTTTTCCGGGAAATTGCCGCCGCCATGAAGCAGTTGGAAAGTGTAAAAGGACAAAAATTCGGCGATCCCGAAAATCCGCTGCTCGTGTCCGTGCGCTCGGGCTCTGTGACGTCGATGCCGGGCATGATGGATACGATTTTGAATTTGGGCTTGAACGACGACACGGTCAAAGGTTTGGCGCGGCTAACGGACAACGAGCGTTTTGCCTACGATTGCTATCGACGTCTGATCCAGATGTTCGGCAGCGTCGTGCTTGGCATCGAGGGCGTTCATTTTGAGCAGCTTTTGCATCAGATGAAGGAGAAGCACGGTTTTGAGCAGGATCATGAGGTATCGGCGGCGGCCTGGCAAAGCCTGATTGCCGACTACAAGCAGTGCATCCAGACCAGAACCGGGCAGGCGTTTCCGCAAAATGTGCATAACCAGCTCGGGCTCGCCGTCGAGGCGGTGTTCAAATCGTGGCACAATCCGCGGGCCCAAGTATACCGCAAAATCAACCGGATTCCCGACGAGCAGGGAACTGCGGTCAACGTGCAGAGCATGGTTTTCGGCAATATGGGCGCGAATTGCGGCACCGGTGTCGTGTTCACGCGCAATCCGTCGACGGGCGACAATGAGTTTTACGGCGAATATTTGATGAACGCGCAGGGCGAGGATGTCGTCGCCGGCGTAAGAACGCCGCTTTCCATTGCCGCATTGAAGGAAGAAGCGCCCGAGCTGTATGAGCAGTTGTTCCACATTGCGAAGCAGCTTGAGAAGCATTACAAAGACATGCAGGACATCGAATTTACGGTGGAAAAAAGCAAGCTCTACCTGCTGCAGACGCGCAGCGGCAAACGGAACGCGCAAGCCGCTTTAAAAGTCGCGGCCGATCTCGTCCGCGAGGGCTTGCTGACGAAGGCGGAAGCCGTGCAGCGGATCGAGGTCGCGCATTTGGATAAGCTGCTGCATCGGGGCATCGACGAACAGGCGATCAAGCACATATTGGCCACAGGTTTGCCGGCTTCGCCGGGCGCTGCGGTCGGCCAACTGGTGTTCGATGCCGATACGGCCGCGGAATGGGGCCGCGAGGGCAAGACCGTCATTTTGGCGCGGACCGAAACGACGCCCGAAGATATTCACGGCGTGATCGCCGCCGAAGGCGTGCTGACGAGCCGCGGCGGCATGACGAGCCACGCGGCGGTCGTGGCGAGAGGAATGGGCAAGCCGTGCGTCTGCGGCTGCGAGGAGATCCGCATCGACCTGGAAGAGAAGCGGATGCAGGCCGGCGGCCTCTCCGTCCGGGAGGGCGACTGGATCACCCTCGACGGTGCGAGCGGCCGGGTCATTCTCGGAGCGGTGCCGCTGCAGGAAGCGTCGATGACCGAAGAGCTTCTGGAAGTGCTGAAGTGGGCCGACGAAATTCGCACGCTGAAAGTGATGGCGAACGCCGACAACCCCCACGACGCCAAAATAGCGAGAGAGCTGGGCGCGGAAGGGATCGGGCTGTGCCGGACCGAGCATATGTTTTTCTCGCCGGACCGTCTTCCCGTCGTGCAGCAGATGATTCTCGCCGACCGCGCCGAAGAGCGCCAAGAGGCTCTGCGCAAGCTGCTGCCGATGCAGCAGGCCGATTTTGAAGGCATGTTCGACGCGATGGACGGCCTGCCGGTGACGATTCGTCTGCTGGACCCGCCGCTTCATGAGTTTTTGCCGAACATGGCGGAGCTGCAAAAAAGGCTGAACAGGCTGACTTACGAGGAGAACGGTTCCGAGCAGGAAAAAGCGGAAGTGCTGCAGCTGATCCGCAAAGTTCAATCGCTGCATGAGGCGAATCCGATGCTCGGGCAGCGGGGGTGCCGGCTCGGCATCGTCCACCCCGAGATTTACGACATGCAGATCGAAGCCGTTTTCCGCGCGGTTTCCCGCTGCATGGACAGGAATGTCGAGGTGCTTCCGGAAATTATGGTTCCGCTTGTGGGCCACGTCAACGAGCTGAAAATGATCCGCGAGCTGATCGACCAGGTCGCCGAGCAGGTGCTTGGTGAGGGCAAGCTGCGCGAATGCCGCTATAAAGTCGGCACGATGATCGAAGTGCCGCGCGCGGCGTTGACCGCCCGGCAAATCGCCGCCCATGCGGATTTCTTCTCCTTCGGCACGAACGATTTGACGCAGATGACGTTCGGCTACAGCCGGGACGATGCGGAGGGCAAATTTTTGTCCCACTACGTGGACCGCAAGCTGCTGCCCGACAATCCGTTCCAGGTGCTGGATACGGATGGGGTCGGCCAGCTCATCGATCTGGCCGTAACCGCCGGCCGATCCGTGCGGTCGGCGCTGAAAACAGGCGTATGCGGCGAGCATGGCGGGGACAAACAATCGATCTTTTACTGCAGCCGGATCGGCCTGGATTATGTCAGCTGCTCGCCGTACCGCATTCCGCTGGCGCGGATTGCCGCTGCGCAAGCTGTGCTGGAGCAAGCTGTCCTGCCTGAGCGGCAAGCCGTCGAGGCCGTATAAAACAATCAGCCGGCAGGCTGTGACGACTCGTGCAGCCTGCCTGCCTTACAATCGGAGAGGTGACTGGGCCATATGGAACGAGATTTTTCACTGGACATCATGCGGGTAACGGAGCTGGCGGCGCTGGCCTCAGCCCGCTGGACAGGAAAGGGCAACAAAATGAGCGCCGACGATGCGGCTGCTTCCGCAATGCGCTCGGAGTTCCGCTCCGTCCCTTTTCACGGCGAGGTGGTCATCGGCGAGGGGGAGATGGACGAGGCCCCGATGCTTTACATAGGCGAGCAGGTAGGGCGCGGAACAGGGCCCCGATTCGACGTGGCCGTCGATCCGCTGGAAGGAACGGAAATCGTCGCGAGCGGGAGAAACAACGCCATATCGGTCGTAGCGATCGCCGAAAAAGGCAATTTGCTGCATGCGCCGGACATGTATATGGAAAAGCTGGCGGTCGGCCCCGGATTAGCCGGGAAGCTGAGCCTGGATGAACCGCTGAAAGCAACGGTCCTTCAGGCGGCAAAGCTGCTGCACAAGCAGCCGGACGAGTTGACCGTTTCGATTTTGGACCGGAAAAGGCACACCGGCCATATCGAGGCGCTGCGCTCGCTCGGAGTCAAAATTCATTTGCTGCACGACGGCGATGTGATGGGGGCGATGGCGGTCGCTTTTCCTGAAGCGGGCATCGATCTGCACGTCGGCTCAGGCGGGGCCCCGGAGGGGGTGCTTGCCGCGGCGGCGCTGCGCTGCCTGGGCGGCGAGCTGCAGGGCAGGCTGCTTCCGGCGGACGAGAAGGAGCGGGACCGCTGCGTTTCGATGGGAATCCGCAATCCTGATCAAGCTTTGAGCATGAGGGAGCTTGTCGGGGATTCGGACATTTACTTCGCCGCTACGGGCGTAACGCCGGGCGAGCTGCTGCAGGGCGTAAAATTTTTTTACGGCAGCCGCGCCGAAACGCATTCGCTCGTCATGAGGGCGCATACGGAGTCTGTCCGGTTTGTCCGGAGCATTCATCAACTGCAGGAGTGCCGGCTTGGGAGCGCCTAGGGAGTCTGGCGGGCGAACTGCGTGCGTAGAAGATATGCACTAAAGCAGCTTCGCCTGCCGGACTCCTAAGCCGTTTTTTTCAGCGGATCAAATTTCGCTTGAAATTATATAGATATCTATGTATAATCAAAGCATGCTAACATACAACGCTGCCGCAACGATTGGAAAGATTAAAGATGCAGTTCACAAAATGATTGTGTCGGAGCTGGAAGCTCACGGGGTGCAGGATATCGTTCCTTCCCACGGGGATATTTTGGTGTTTCTGTACCGTGAGAATGCGCAGTTGTCCATTAAAATGCTGGCCGAACGAATCCATCGCACGCAGCCTACCGTAACGGTGCTTGTGGACAAGCTGGAGAAGCTCGGTTATGTCGAAAGAGTCAAGAGCGAAGAGGACGGCAGAATAACGCTGATTCGGCTTACGGATAAAGGCTTCCGGCTGGAGCCCGTATTTCGGGCCATATCCGATAAACTGAACGACGTTATTTACGGCGGCTTCACGCAGACAGAAAAAGAGCAGCTCGAGTTTTTGCTGGAGCGCCTCTACCGCAGGTTTTAATTTTTTTTACCCAAATGCATAGATGTCTATGTAGTTGGTAATCATATTATTTTAAAATAACAGGAGGCTAAACTTATGAAACATCTTATCGTGTATGCCCATTCTAACCCTGAAAGCTTTAACCATGCCATTTTGGAAACCGCAGCCGGCGCTTTGAAGGAAAAAGGCCATGAAGTCGTAGTCCGCGATTTGTACGCGCTTGATTTTCAGCCTGTGCTGAAACCGGAGGATACGGCCGCTATGAGAGAAGGGCAAACTCCTGCGGACATTTTGACGGAGCAGCGGCATATCGCCGAGGCGGATGCCATAACCTTTATTTATCCGATCTGGTGGACGGGGCTCCCCGCTATTCTCAAAGGGTACGTAGACCGGGTGTTTGCATACGGCTTTGCTTATGCTTCCGGCGACGAAGGGATCGTCAAGCTGCTGACAGGCAAAAAGGGCCTGATCATCAACACGCACGGCACACCGAAGGAAGTTTACGATCAGATCGGCATGACGGCGGGATTGAAAATAACTTCGGATACCGGCATTTTCGAATTTGTCGGCATCGAGTCTGTCGGACATTTATTGTTCGGAGCCGTTCCTTATGTGGACGACGCCGCGCGCAAAGAGATGCTGAAGCAAGTGCGGGAAACGGTCCTTTCCACGTTTTGACCGCTTGCCTGAACGAAGAGGAGCTTAGCCTTTCCGGCGGCTCTTTTTTGTTTTGCGCGCAGATGCTGACAAAAGGTTGGTAAAGTAATAAAATTAACTTAGCAAACCAAAATGAAGGAATTCAGGTGATATGTCTATGAATGCGCAAGAGCTGAACGAACTAAGGTCAAAAGTGGACGAAATTAATAACGAACTGCTCAGTTTGTTGAACCGGAGAGCTTCGATCGTTAAACAAATCGGAGAGTACAAAGTCAGCAACGGCCTGCCTATTTTCGATCCCGTTCGCGAGCAGGAAATTATCGCTTATTTGCTGCAAAAAAATACCGGGCCGCTGGACGATACGACTGTAGCGGAACTATTCAAAAAGATTTTTGATATTTCGACGCAGATGCAGGAAAAATTACATAGTTAAAATAAAAGCCAAGCGAGGGGAATTATAATGGAAATTATTTACCATGGACATTCATGCGTTCAAATCGCGACGGAAGGCAAATCGCTCGTCATCGATCCGTTTTTGCGCGGCAATGAGCTTGCCGTGACAAAGCCCGAGGACATCAAAACCGATGCCATACTGCTGACGCACGCTCACGCGGATCATATTCTGGATGCGGAGCCTATCGCCCGCAGCAATAATGCGCCTATCGTGGCGACATTCGAGCTCGGCGCCTACATGGCCTGGAAAGGGCTCGACACGATTCAAATGAATATCGGCGGCACGGTCGACCTCGGCTTTGCGCAGGCCAAAATGATTCAGGCGTTCCACAGCTCCGGCATTGTGCTTCACGACGAGCAGCGCATTATTTATGGCGGCATGCCTGCGGGATTCGTCATCAGCGCCGGGGGCAAGACGATTTTACATACGGGCGATACCGCTTTGTTCTCCGATATGAAAATGATCGGCGAAAGGCACTCCATCGATGTCGCCTTCGTTCCGATCGGCGGAATGTACACGATGGGGCCGGACGACGCTTTGCAGGCGGCGGAGTGGTTGGGCGCCAAATTGGTCGTGCCGATTCACTACGATTCGTTCCCGGATATCCGGCAGGATGCCGAGGCGTTCTGCGCGAGCCTGGAGGCGAAGGGCATGAAGGGCCAGGTGCTTCGTCCGGGCGAGAAAATAAGCCTCTGAACATAGGCCGGGAACAGAAGCGCCTGTGCAGCAGAATTAAGCATAATCGGAGCAGCCGCCGCGCTGCCTGATGTGCTTATTTTTTTGCCTTCAACCCGTTTCCAAGTGATTGACGTTTGCGCGATGAGTTTATAAGATGGATACAACAACGTTTACGTGAGGAGAAGAGGGTGATGATGACATCAGAATTGCTGAGAAGCGTATACTTAGAGATTCGGGATATTTATCAGCTGCTTAACAAGCAATCGCGGAAGATATTCGAAGATTTCGATATTACGGTGCCCCAGCTTCATGTGCTAAAAATATTGTTTACCAGGGAACAAGAGGATAGACAGGTCACGATAACGGACCTTATTCATACGATCGATTGTTCGCCGAGTGCGATGTCCTCCATGATCCAGCGATTGGAACGTCCGGGCTGGGTTACGGCAACCAGGGGAGTCGAGGATCGCCGGGAAGTCATTGTCAGGATTACCGAGAAAGGAAAAGAAGTGCTGTTTCCGATGGACTCGACGGCTTCCAGGTTCTTGGAGGAGAACTACGGCCATCTTCAGCGGGAACGTTTGAGAGCGCTTCACGATCTATTAATCGAATTGAAAAATGAATTGAAATAACACGAGCTTGCGCCTCTTTTTCAAGGGAACGCAGGCTTTTTTACGGATAAACCGGTGCGGACGCCGGTTGTGCCGCTTCAGTGCGAGATAAATACCGCTTCCGGTGCAGGCAAAAGGCAATTGATGCTGCTGCCGCTGCCGCTGTGCGAATAACCGCTTATATTTACATTTCTATTAAAATAGATATAATAAACGTATGGACACTTTACTAGCTTTGAAAACTTTGTCTAACGAAACTCGGTACCTCATTTTGGAGTGGTTGAAAGATCCGCGCGGAAATTTTGACAACCAGATCCATTTGCCGGAAGATTCAGGCTTTGCGGGCGGTGTATGCGTCGGCTCGATTTCCGTAAAAAGCGGGCTGGCGCAATCGGTCGTTTCCGGCTATTTGGTCAAAATGCAGCAAGCCGGGCTTCTCGAGTCAAAGCGCTTCGGCCAGCACACCTATTACAGACGCAATGAAGCGAACATACAGTTGTTCAAGGAAAAAATCCAAAAGCTTTAACGAATCGGAGGTAACGATGACCAGTTCCAATTCTGCTGCCGCATTGTTCAAACCTTTCACGGTCGGGAACCTGACGCTCCAAAACCGGATCGTCATGGCGCCGATGACCAGAACCTTTTCTCCCGGAGGGGTGCCGGGGCAGGATGTTGCCGACTATTACCGCCGCAGGGCGGAGAACGGCGTCGGCCTGATCGTGACCGAAGGCACCGTGATCGATCATCCGGCCGCGGCGAGTCATCCGGGCATTCCTTGTTTTCACGGCGAAGCTGCCCTGGACGGCTGGGCCCGTGTTGCGGCGGCTGTGCACGAAGCGGGCGGACGCATTATTCCGCAGCTCTGGCATGTCGGGACGCAGCGCAAGAACGGCGACCTGCCGAACCCGGACGCGCCACCGGCCGGCCCTTCGGGCCTCGACGCCGAGGGCGCGAAAGTCGCCGAGCCGATGACCGAAACGGAGATCGCCGACGTGATCGCCGCTTTCGCGCAGGCCGCCGCCGATGCCCGCAGAATCGGCTTTGACGGCATCGAGCTCCATGGCGCGCACGGCTATTTGATCGACCAGTTCTTTTGGGAGAAAACGAACCGGCGCACGGACCGCTACGGCGGCGACATGGTCGCGCGCACGCGCTTTGCCGTTGAAATCATTGAAGCGTGCCGCCGCGCCGCAGGAGCCGATTTCCCGATCGTGTTCCGTTTCTCGCAATGGAAATCCGGCGACTACACGGCAAAGCTTGCGGAAACTCCGGAGCTGCTCGCCAAGTTTCTGGAGCCGCTGACGAATGCGGGCGTCGATGTGTTCCACTGCTCGACCCGCCGCTTCTGGGAGCCCGAGTTCGAGGGGTCCGGTCTGAATCTGGCGGGCTGGACCAAGCAATTGACCGGCAAGCCGACCATTACCGTAGGTTCGGTCGGGCTTGACGGAGAGTTTTTGAAAGTTTTTGCAGAGGGCAAGGGCGCAGGCAACGCGAGTATCGACGGAGTGCTTGAGCGCCTGGAGCGCGAAGAGTTCGATCTTGTAGCCGTAGGCCGCGCGCTGCTGGTCGACCCCGCATGGGCGGACAAAATCCGCGGAGGGCGAGTCGACGAGCTGGTGCCGTTCACGGCCGACGCCTTGAAAACGCTGGTCTAAACCGGCCGGCGTTTTGGCGGGGGCTGACCCCAAGCAGTTAGCAGACTGCTTGCGGGTCAGCCTTTTTTTGTTCGCGCCCGTGCCGCCGAGCGGCCGGCCGCTGAAAAGCTGTTGTGGCCAGGGCAACGCCGGCCATGCGAAAAAAAACTGCAAAAGTGCATCCTTTTGCACCAAGACGCGCCTGCAGCGATAAATTCCTGCAAATCTGCAGTTTTTTTCGCCGAATTCGGGGCTCAGCTCTACCTGGAGCAGGAATTCCTGCACTATCGCAGGCTTTTGCTCCAAACGAGCCGTTTCTGCCGAAAAAGCCTGCACTTTTGCAGGCTTTGCGGCTAGCGAGCCGCTTCACAAACGGCAGCCCCGGTCTCTGGACGGCAAACGAGGTTACCCGCCGGTCGCGCCCCCCGCACTCGCGCAACAGCGGTCAGCCCGCCCCCGCCGGTCGCGCCCCCCGCACTCGCGCAACAGCGGCCAGTCCGCCCCCGCCGGTCGCGCCCCCGCACTCGCGCAACAGCGGCCAGTCCGCCCCCGTCGGTCGCGCCTGCACGCATGCAACAGTGGCCAGTCCGCCCCCGCCGGTCGCGCCCCCGCACTCGCGCAACAGCGGCCGGTCCGCCCCCGCCGGTCGCGCCCCCCGCACTCGCGCAACAGCGGCCAGTCCGCCCCCGTCGGTCGCGCCTGCACGCATGCAACAGTGGCCAGTCCGCCCCCGCCGGTCGCGCCCCCGCACTCGCGCAACAGCGGCCGGTCCGCCCCCGCCGGTCGCGCCCCCCGCACTCGCGCAACAGCGGCCAGTCCGCCCCCGTCGGTCGCGCCTGCACGCATGCAACAGTGGCCAGTCCGCCCCCGCCGGTCGCGCCCCCGCACTCGCGCAACAGCGGCCGGTCCGCCCCCGCCGGTCGCGCCCCCCGCACTCGCGCAACAGCGGCCAGTCCGCCCCCGTCGGTCGCGCCTGCACGCATGCAACAGTGGCCAGTCCGCCCCCGCCGGTCGCGCCCCCGCACTCGCGCAACAGCGGCCGGTCCGCCCCCGCCGGTCGCGCCCCCCGCACTCGCGCAACAGCGGCCAGTCCGCCCCCGTCGGTCGCGCCTGCACGCATGCAACAGTGGCCAGTCCGCCCCCGCCGGTCGCGCCCCCGCACTCGCGCAACAGCGGCCGGTCCGCCCCCGCCGGTCGCGCCCCCCGCACTCGCGCAACAGCGGCCAGTCCGCCCCCGCCGGTCGCCCCTGCGCGCATGTAACAGTGGGCTATGCCGCCCACGATCTGTCCGTCGTGCGGCATATCAGCGATTGCGTAGCGGTCATGTATTTGGGCAAAATCGTCGAAATCGCCGATTGGCGCACGCTGTACGAGAGCCCGCTCCATCCCTGCACGCAGGCGCTGCTGGCGGCTGTGCCGATTCCCGACCCGTTCGTGGAGGAACGGCGCGAGCGGGTGCTCATTTCCGGCGAGGTGCCGAGCCTGCTGAACAAGCCGCAGGGCTGCAGCTTCTTGCACCGCTGCCCGTTGGCGAGCCGGGAATGCCGGAGACCGAGCCCGCTTTGCGAACGGTGGCGGACGGGCATGGCGTCGCTTGCATCAAAGTATGACGCTTGCGCGGGGGCTTTTGCCTGCTTGACATTTTGGGGAAATAGGTGTACAAATGAAATAATTGAATGTTCCGAACAAATTCGTTGACGAGAACGAGTACGTTATTTCCTTGTTCCCCAGAGAGTTGGCCTTGCGCTGAAAGCCAATGTACAAGATGTAACCGAAAATCCTCTCCGAGAAGGAAAGCTGAAGCAAGGAAGTAAGCTGCCCCGGGATTCCGCCGTTACAAGGAACGCGTATGATGGTACGCTGATGGAGGTGCCGCAGATCGGATTCATGCCGGTCGGTGCGGAACAAGGGTGGTATCGCGAGTTGAATCTCGTCCCTTACGGGGCGGGATTTTTTTGTTTTTTTCGCACCTTTTTCGGAGCTGTTAATTTGGATGGGATGAACCCAAAAAAGAGAGGGATACTCGCATGAGAAAAGTCGATGTGAAAGAAAAAGCCAGAACCCGTGAGCTGCGCGTTCTTGAGCAGTGGAAGCAAAACGATACGTTCCGCCAATCGGTGGAACACCGTCAGGGAAGGCCGAACTTCGTATTTTACGAAGGTCCGCCGACGGCTAACGGCAAGCCGCATATCGGGCACGTGCTCGGCCGCGTCATCAAAGATTTTATCGGCCGCTACAAAACGATGTCCGGCTACCGCGTCGTCCGCAAGGCCGGATGGGATACGCACGGGCTCCCGGTCGAGCTGGGGGTGGAAAAGCAGCTGGGAATTTCGGGCAAGCAGGAGATCGAAAAATACGGCGTCGCCGAATTCGTAAGCAAATGCAAGGCGAGCGTCTTCGAATACGAGCGGCAGTGGCGCGAGCTGACGGAAGGGATCGCTTATTGGACGGATATGGAGCACCCTTACGTGACGCTGACGAACGATTACATCGAGAGCGTGTGGCACATTTTATCGACGATCCACGGCAAAGGCTTGCTCTACAAGGGCCACCGCGTCAGCCCGTACTGCCCGGATTGCCAGACGACGCTCAGCTCGCACGAAGTGGCGCAGGGCTATGAGGATGTCAAGGACTTGAGCGCGACGGTCATGTTCAAAAGCAAGCAGGGCGGCGAAAGCTTCCTCGCCTGGACGACTACGCCGTGGACGCTTCCCGCGAACGTGGCGCTGGCGGTCCATAAAGACGTCGATTACGTCAAAGTAAGGCAAAACGGAGAGATTTACATCGTGGCCCAAAATCTCGCCGACAAGGTGATGACCGGCAGCTATGAAATCGTGTCCGTTCATAAAGGAGCGGAGTTCGTAGGCACCGCCTATGAGCCGCCGTTTGGCTATATCGGCGTAAGCAAAGGGCACATCGTCGTCGACGCCGACTATGTCAGTGATGCGAGCGGCACCGGCATCGTGCATATCGCTCCGGCGCACGGGGAAGACGATTACCGGACGGCGCGCCAGCACGGGCTCGATTTTGTGAACGTCGTCAAACCGGACGGAACTTATTCGGATACGATTACCGAATTTGCCGGCCGTTTTGTCAAAGATTGCGACGTCGACGTCGTGAAGCGCTTGTCCGAGCGCGGCCTGCTTTTTTCCAAGGAGCGGTACGAGCACAGCTACCCGTTCTGCTGGCGCTGCAAAACGCCTCTGCTCTATTACGCGATGGAAAGCTGGTTTATCCGCACGACAGCGGTCAAAGACGAGCTGATCCGCAACAACAGCGGGATCGAATGGCATCCGGCGCATCTGCGCGAAGGGCGCTTCGGCAAATTTTTGGAGGAGCTTGTCGATTGGAACATCAGCCGCAACCGTTATTGGGGCACTCCGCTTAACGTCTGGACGTGCCAAGATTGCGGCGGCGAGTATGCGCCGGGGAGCCTGCGCGATTTGCAGGGCAAGTCGCTGCATCCGCTGGACGACAATCTGGAGCTGCACAAGCCTTTCGTAGATGAAGTGAAGCTGCGCTGCTCCTGCGGCGGCACGATGACGCGAACGCCTGAAGTGATCGACGTATGGTTCGACAGCGGATCGATGCCGTTTGCGCAATACGGCCACCCGTTCGGCGACGAGGAGCAGTTCCGCGAGCAATATCCGGCCGATATGATTTGCGAGGGGATCGACCAGACGCGCGGCTGGTTTTTCAGCCTGCTGGCCGTATCGACGCTTTATAACGGCCAACTGCCGTATAAAGCCGTCATCTCGACAGGCCACGTCCTTGACGAGAACGGGCAAAAAATGTCCAAAAGCAAGGGCAATGTCATCGATCCGTGGGAGATCATTGAGGAATTCGGCACGGACGCGTTCCGCTGGGCGCTGCTGTCCGACAGCGCGCCATGGAACAGTAAGCGGTTCTCGAAGCAGATCGTCGCGGAGGCGAAGTCCAAAGTCATCGATACGATCAACAATACGCACGCTTTTTATGCGCTGTATGCAACGATCGACGGTTACAATCCGGACGATCATCCTGAGCAGGCTTCCGCAAACGAATTGGACCGCTGGCTTCTCTTGCGGCTGAACAGCACCGTGCGTCAAGTGGTGAAAGGGCTGGATGCCGTCGATTTCCTGAATCCGGCGAAGCAGCTCGAAGCGTTCGTCGACGAACTGAGCAACTGGTACATCCGCCGTTCGCGCGACCGCTTCTGGGGCAGCGAAATGACGGCGGACAAGGTGTCCGCCTACCAGACGCTGCGCAGCGCGCTGCTGACGCTCGCCCGCCTGATCGCGCCGTACGCTCCGCTTATTGCCGAAGATATCTATGGCAATCTCGGCGGCGAAGGCAGCGTCCATCTGGCCGATTATCCGCAGGCGGATGAGGCCGTCATCGATGCCGCGCTGGAGAGCGGCATGGAGAAAGCGCGGCAAGTCGTCGAGCTGGCGCGCAGCGTCAGAAACGAGACCGGAATCAAGACCCGGCAGCCGCTATCCGAGCTGATCGTGTCGTTCGGCGGCGATTTCGACCTGAGCCGGTTCGAGGATATCGTCAAAGACGAAATCAACGTCAAGCAAATTCGCGTGGAACAGGACGATAACGGCTTCGTCAACTTCCAATTGAAGCTGAACCTGAAGGCGGCCGGCAAAAAATACGGGAAAATGGTCGGGCCGATCCAAAGCCATTTGAAGCAGTTATCCGCTGCCGAGACCAGGCAGGCTGTCGACAACGCCTTTGTGGACGCAGTGATCGAAGGCGAAGCGGTGCGGATCGCTCTGGATGAGCTGCTCATCGAGAAGCAGGCCCGGGAAGGTTTCGCTTCCGCCTCCGGCTACCAGATGACCGTGGCGCTGAACACCGCGATCACGGAGGAGCTGGAGCAGGAAGGCCTCGTGCGCGAAGTCGTCCGCGCGATTCAAGACTACCGCAAAAAGCTCGATTTGCCGATTGAGCGGCGGGTGAATCTCGTTTTGGACGCCGATGCGCAGCTGCAGGAAGCGCTGCAGCGCTATGAAGCTGTTTTGCGGGACAATGTGCTCCTTGCCGGCATTCGTTTTGCTCAAGCGGCGGGCATGGAGTTCGTGCAGATCGGAGACCGCAGCTTCGGTTTGCTGCTTGAGTAAATCTAGTAACTGTAACCTAATCAGAGCCGTGGGCCTTATCGATGGACCCCCGGCTCTGATTTTGTTGGAATCCTGCGTGACCAGCTGCAGTCTTAAATAAAGCTTGAAGGTGACGTAACGTCACCGGATATAATAGAAATCACGAGAGGAGGACGAATGCTTGAAGCCGGAGGAACGCCAATACTTGACAACAGGCCAGCTCGCGCGGCGAACGGGAATGACTCTGCGCACACTCCGCTATTACGACAAGATCGGGTTGCTAAAGCCGGCACAGTACAACCATGCTTCCGTCCGCCTGTATAGCACAGAAGATGTGGCACGGCTGCAAAAGATCCAGATGCTGAAATACATCGGGTTATCCCTGGCCGAGATCAGTCAAATCATCCTGAACGATACAGCCCCGGAATTGGACCTGAGAGACTCTTTGAAGATGCAAAAAGATATCATCCGACACAAGATCGCTCATATGCAGTATGTGTACAGAACTATTGAAGAGGCGATAGGTATGGTAGATGAGCAGGGACAGGAAGTCGATTGGGAAGGTTTGGCGGACATTATCCAAACGATCCATAAGGAAAAGGACTGGAGCGAGCAGTACCATAATGCGGTTCGGCTGCAGGCAAGAATACGTCTGTACGACCGGTTTAGTCGGAACAAGCTTGGATGGCACCGGTGGTTTTTTGAACATCTGGCCGCGTTCCCCGGCCTCAAGATATTGGAGCTCGGCTGCGGTGACGCGGCGTTATGGCGAAGAAATGCGGACCGCATTCCCGAAACGTGGAGCATCACGCTCACGGATCTGTCGGCAGGGATGCTTGACGAGGCCCGGATGAGCCTGGGCGAACACAGCGGGCGGTTCAAATTCCTGCTTGCCGACGCCCAAGCGATTCCTTTTCACGACAACGAGTTCGATATCGTAATCGCCAATCACATGCTTTATCATGTGCTGGACATCAGCCGGGCCGTTTCGGAGATGCACCGTGTGCTGAAGCCGGGCGGCTGCTTGTACGCCTCAACGATGAGCCGAAGTCATTTGCAGGAAATCGAGCAGTTGGTCCAAGCTTTTGATCCGCATATTCAGGTGCTGGACCCTGTAATGGAACGCTTCCAGTTGGATAACGGGAAAGAGGTGCTGCAGACTTCTTTTACGGAGATCGAGCAGATCCGGTTTGAGGATTATATGCTGGTTGACGAGGTGAACCCGCTCCTTCATTACATCACTTCAACTCCGATGAATGCGAGGAAGGTTCTTGTCGGCGAGAGGCTCGACCAATTCACGGCCTATTTGCGGGCCAGGATAGCGGAAAAAGGGAGCCTCTACATCACGAAGGATTCGGGATTTTTTTGTGCCAGAAAAAGCGGGCCGTCGGGAGCCTCGCGCGCCTGAAGCCAGCGGCCTCTCTGCCTGGACGCGTGAAGCAAGGGCCCTTATGCCATTTGGCGGCCCCTATACTGCACGAAAATGGCGCGTTGCCGGTTATTTTCAGGGCAGCTCGGCCTGTTGCGCGAAGAAAGCCTGCAAAAGTGGAGCGACCAAGCATAGGTCGAGTGAGGTAGCAGGTGGGAACCCTGCTTGGAAAGGTGTTAGCCACATCACCAATAACGAGTCTTG